>CAMFFG010000009.1 GCA_945949655.1 uncultured Peptococcaceae bacterium | reverse complement strand
CAATTGCGGCTTATATTGTGCTGGGATATGTGATTCCGGAAGAAACAGACTATATTGATGTGTAGGATTTATATTGATGTGTGAGATGGGGAGGTACACCGTGAAACAGGCAGTGATCTTGCTGGGACATGGCAGTATTCGGGAAGAAGCAAATGTAGAAGTGCGTAACATGTGGCGTATGCTGGCGGAGCAGTTACCGGAAATGGATATCAGAGGTTCTTTCGTGGAAGTGGCAGAGCCAACGCTGGAGCAGACAATCGGGCAGCTGGCAGCAGAACATGTGGAGCGCATTGTGATTGTACCGATGTTTCTGACCCGGGGCAATCATTTGTCGAATGGCATTCCGCGCATTCTGGAAGCAATGCGGCAGCAGTACAGCCATATGCAGATTGATCTGACCAGACATTTAGGCGTTGACCCGCTTCTGGCGGAGATTATAAAAAACCGGCTGCGGGAAGCAGGGCTTGCGTAAGAGGAAAAGAGGCAGAGAGCAGGATGCAGGTATATATAAAAGTCTCTACGCTGGAGCAGCTTGCGTCTGTTATCGAGTATTTGCGGACACAACTGCAGCAATGGAAAATCAGCGAAGAAAAACAGATGGATATTCGCCTGTGCCTGATGGAAGCCGTGCAGAACGGTTTACTGTACGGAACACCGGAAGGCGGGCAGCGCGCAGAGGTGCGCGTCAGCTGGCAGTGCAGTCAGCAGGGCTTTGTATTTACAGTGGAGGACGATGGCCCTGGGGTGCCGCAAGAACTGCGTAACAGCAATTGGGACAACTTACTGCTGGAAGAACACGGGCGGGGGATTCTGCTGATGCAGACGCTTCTGGATGAAGTACGATTCAACGAAAAAGGCAATCAGCTCACTGGACGGATCAACTGGTAGAAACAAGGGGAGGAGAAAACATGAAGAAAGACATTGAACAAATGGCGCTGGACTATAAAAAAAATCCTACCCCGGAAGGCATGGAAGAATTACTGAAAGCCATGGAACCATTGATTCGCTACTGGTGCCAGTCGCAGTGTTATCTGCCCTGGGAGCGGGAAGACCTGCAGCAGGTGGCGCGCATTGCAGTGGTAGGGGCTCTGGAGCGCTTTGACCCGGAAAAGGAGATTCGTTTTAAGACATTTGCCTACCGGACGGTATCCGGAAAGATCATGAATTATTATCGGGACAGTACCTGGCGTGTGGTGATTCCGCGCAAGTACCGGGAACTGAGCACCCGTATTTCACGGGCGGAAGGCGAATATTATCAGAAATATGGTAATATACCTACTGCGGAGCAATTGGCAGAAATGCTGCAGATGGATAAATCTGCGTTAAAAGAAGTGCTGGAAGCCAAACAGGCCAGCCAGACGACATCCCTTTCAGAACAGCTGAACGAAGGAGAAAATAATGTGCCAGAGCTGTACCTGGGTGCCAATGATAACAATCTGGACAAGGTAGAGCTGAAAAAAGATCTGAAGGCTGCCATGGAAGTGCTGAGTCAGCAGCAGAAACAGGTGATCTATTATCGCTATTTTGAGGATATGACGCAGAGCAACATTGCCAAACTACTGGGTGTTTCACAGATGCAGATCTCCCGGCTGGAAAAGAGTGCTCTGGAAAAGATTCGGGAACGCATGGCGCTGCGTGTTGAGTGAAAATAAAATAAATCTATGCGAAAAATAAATTTTACAATGAGATTTTCAAAATGAAAATATTGATTTTTTCGCAAAATGTGTAGTGTTTTGCGGTTTTTTCAGATATAATATTAAAGTTGAGATTTTATATAGAAATTCTGTAGATATTCTGGGAGGATGTGTCTATGCTGAAATTTTTATCGTCCTTAAAACTGGCGGTGATTCTAATTGCAGCAATTGCAGCGATGTCTGTACTGGCTACAATTTATCCGGAAGCGGATGCATTTAATTCGTGGTCTTTCCGTATCCTTGTAATAGCCTTTTTCCTGAATCTGAGTCTCTGCACCATGAAGCTTCTGCCGGGATTCTGGAAACAGCTGCACCGCACGGCTGCTGATGTGCCGGAGCAAGGCGCATATATATCTTATAAGGCGGACGAAGCTGCGGTAATAGCCTGGCTGCGGGATAACCATTATAAAACAGATCTGCAGGAAAAAAACAATGAAGTCCGGATCCTGGCGAAAAAAGGAAAAGCAGGATTGGCAGCGCCGCATCTGCTGCATATCTCTCTATTGGTTATTCTGGTAGGCGCACTGATTTCCACATTTAATACGCAGGGCTATGTAATGGGTCAGGTCGGTCAGAGTCGTCCATTCCCGGACGAACTGCAGGCCATTTATGGAACGGCGTCCAGAATAGAAATTCTGGATTTTCAGACAGCCTACGATGAACAGCAATCGATTGATAATTGGATCACCAGATTCAATCTGTATATTGATGATCAGCTGGTGGCTGAAAATGTAGAAACAAAAGTGAATACGCCCTATCGGTATGGCAATATGATGATTTATCAGAATTCCTATGATTATCGTTATCTGCTGGAAGTGCAGGGCTCCGACAATGCAGAGGATAACACCACCTATGGTCTGCCGGACAACCAGCCCAGCCAGATCGCAGGACAGACTGTAGTTGTGGCTTCTGTAAATGGAAAGCCTTATGTGCAGATCAGCGATCATGAAACTGCTCCCAGAGGGCAGTTTGTGGAACCAGGCGATGTGCTGGAGCTGAATGAAACAGGTGCTACGCTTACCTATCTGGACACGGCAGCCTACAGTGTTCTGGAAGTAAAAACACGGCGTGGAACCTATGTGGTATTTGCCGGATTCCTACTGGCCACGTTGGCTTCGTTGCTGTTCTTCAGCGGCCGTTACCGGGAATTGCGGATTATCACTGCAAAAGATAAACCGGAAAGTAGGATCTGGTGCTACAGTAAAAGCGCCATGATTGTGGAAGATATACAGGAAGCTCTGGCAGAACAGTGGGAAAAACAGGAGGTTCAATAAAAGATGGAACAGTTACAGTTGCCCTTGTTGTGGTTTATGCTGGCGGCCTATGTAGGTGCCCTGGTGATCTATGGATTCAGTTTCTGGTCCCGTAACGGGAAAATGCGGAATCTGGCTACCAGGTTTGTATATGTGGGTCTGGCCTTAACGACAGCGGCTCTGGTGCTTCGCGCTGCGCTGATCGGTGGCCTGCCGTTGAATAATGGTTTTGAGTTTGGCTTGAGTTTTGTTTTTGCTGTAGTAGTTGCCTATGTGATCGTTGAAAAGAAATTTAATCTCAGTGCAGTAGGTCTTTTTGTAATGCCGGTGGTCGTGGTGATCGCCTGCTGGCTGGTCAGTGTAGATCTGACCATTCAGCCTGTCATGCCAGCGCTGCGCAGCTATTGGCTGGCCGTACATGTATCAGCGGCTGTAATCGCCTATGGTTCCTTTGCCATTTCTTTTGCAGTATCCGTCGCGTATCTGCTGAAAGAAAAAAAGGCAGTGGATCTGCAGAGCCGGCTGAATCAGGAGTTACCTGCTTTAAAAGTGCTGGACGAAATTTCCTATAAATTGATTTTTATTGGCTTGCCTTTTCTGACAATTATGCTGGTGACTGGCGCTGTGTGGGCTGAATATGCTTGGGGCGCTTTCTGGAGTTGGGACCCAAAAGAAACATGGGCCCTGATTACCTGGCTGGTATATGCGGCTTATCTGCACACCCGTTTTCTGAAAGGGTTTAAAGGAAAACGGGCCGCATGGTTATCGGTTTTGGGCTTTATTGCAGTCATTTTTACATTCTTTGGCGTAAGCTATCTCTTGCCAGGTATGCATAGTTATCTGGTATAATGATAGAAGCAATGTATTATTTTTGACAGGAGGTGAAAGGATGAGCAATCGTTTGAACCAACTCATGCAGAAAAAACATGAGGAATTGCAGATGCAGTGGTTTGAACAGGCCATTGCCGCCTATCCAGCAGAAGCGCATAAATATTTTGTGAAGGTCAAGAATGAATTCACCAATCCTGTGGGCAGTAATATTTATCGCAGCTTAGGACATCTGCTGGAAGAATTGTCCGGTGAACGGGATGCCGATCAGTTGTATCAGCATCTGGAGATGATTTTGAAAATTCGTGCCGTACAGGACCTGAAACCTTCAAAAGCGCTGGCATTTTTGCCAAGCCTGAAAAATCTGATCCAGACCGTTTTTCAGGATGAGATCAAAAGCGGAGAAATTTCCCAGAAGGAACTGGAGGATCTGTTCACAGATATTGACACGCTGATGCTGATCGCCTTTGATCTGTACAGTGAAAGCAAAGAGATGCTTTACAATTTGCGGATTGCCCAGATAAAAGAAACCAATGATATTCTGCAACGGGCCAATCTGCTGAATGAATCGGTGGATACTAGCACTTTTATGCGGTGCAGTAACTATATAGAGGAAGAGTAGGAATTAAATAAAGGGGTGTTAACATGGCAAAACTTCCAAAACCACAGGAGCTCACCAAGATTGACTTCAAGCCGCCTGAAACCAGTTGGATGGATACACCGGTAGAATTTAAACCGGGTACTTACAGCCATCCTGGCAAACCAGAAAGCTTAGAGATCATCGGGTTCCCAAATCCACGTATCTGGTCTCCAACCGATGAAGACTGGAAACTGCCGGAAGACTGGCAGACAATTATTTTAGACGGACTGAGAGACCGTCTGCAGAGATTCCGTTCTTTAAAAGTATTTATGGATATCTGCGTAAGATGTGGCGCTTGTGCAGACAAATGTCATTTCTTCCTGGGTTCCGGCGACCCGAAAAATATGCCTGTTCTGCGTGCTGAACTGTTGCGTTCTGTTTACCGGAAAGAATACACATTAGCTGGTAAACTGATGGCCAAAATGGTAGGTGCGAGAGAACTGACTGTGCCGGTGCTGAAAGAATGGTTCTACTATTTCTTCCAGTGTACCGAATGCAGACGCTGTTCTGTATTCTGTCCATACGGGATCGATACCGCTGAGATCACAATGATCGCCCGTGAATTATTAAACCTGGTTGGTCTGAACATCAACTGGGTAATGGGCCCGGTATCGGCCTGCTACAGAACCGGGAACCACCTGGGCATCCAGCCGCACGGGATCGTAGACTCCTTTGATATGGCTGTAGACGATATCGAAGATATCACCGGCGTACGTCTGGATCTGTCCTATAACCGGAAAGGTGCTGAAATTCTGTATGTTCCGCCTTCTGGTGACGTGTTCGCAACACCGGGTACCTACAGTCTGATGGGTCAGCTGATGCTGATGCATGAAATGGGTCTGGACTATACCCTGAGTACCTATAACTCGGAAGGTGGGAACTTCGGTCTGTTCACTTCCAACGAAATGATGAAACGTCTGAATGCTAAGATCTATGCAGAAGCACAGCGTCTGGGTGTTAAATTCATCATCGGCGGTGAATGCGGTCACATGTGGCGTGTACTGAATCAGTACATGGATACTATGAACGGTCCTGCTCCAGCTAACCTGGAAGTACCAAAGAGTCCGGTAACCGGTACTGTATTCGAAAATGCTAAGAGTACCAAAATGATTCATATTACCGAATTTACAGCTGACCTGATGCGTCACAATAAAGTGAAACTGGATCCTTCCAGAAATAGCAACATTATTGCAACCTATCATGACTCCTGTAACCCGGCTCGTGCTATGGGTCTTCTGGACGAACCACGGTATATTCTGGATCATGTTGTTGAATGGCATGAAATGCCGGAAGATACCATCCGTGAAAAAACCTTCTGCTGTGGTTCCGGCGCCGGCTTAGGGAACGACGAATTTATGGAAATGCGTATGCGCGGCGGTTTCCCGAGAGCCAATGCTGTTAAATTTGTAAAAGAACGTCACGGCGTTAATATGCTGGCTTGTATCTGCGCCATCGACCGTGCAGCTCTGCCACCACTGATGCAGTACTGGAATCCAGGTGTGGATGTCTGCGGTGTACATGAACTGGTAGGGAATGCGCTGGTTATGAAGGGTGAAAAGAAACGTACCGAAAATCTGCGTTTTGAACCGCTGCCAAATGTAGACGAAGAGGAGGAAGCATAAGATGAAAAAAACTAATATCATCATTGGAATTGTGATCTTTGCTGTATTAGTAACTGTTCCATTCTGGTCTGCTATCCTGTCGCCTGCCAACGGTGCTGCACCTGAGTTGAGCTATGACACACCGGCTATCAATCAGCTGTCCGGTGACAACTACAAATGCGTAGAAGATACTGAATGGATGCGTGCGCATCATATGGATCTTTTAAATGACTGGAAAGTACAGGTCGTTCGGGAAGGCAATCGTCTATATGTTTCTGAAGACGGAACAGAATATCTGGCCAGCCTGCAGAACACCTGCTTTGAATGTCATTCCAACTATGAAGACTTCTGTCTGAAATGTCATACCTATTCTAACGTAAGCCCAACCTGTTGGGAATGTCACGTAGAACCAACTGTAGTAGGAGGTGCCAACTAAGATGGATATGAACAGAAGAAAATTCTTAAAACTGGGTACCGCTGCTGTGGCTGGTCTGGGCGTAGCTGCAGCTACTGCCAATCCTGCTGTAGCTGCTGCTGTAAACGGCACATACAAAGAATCTGCAGGGAAACGCTCTAATGTTACCTGGGGCATGGTTATCGATATGAACAAAATGGATGAGGCTACGCTGAATAAATGCATCGAAGCCTGCCATAAATATCACAATGTTCCGAACATTGATACCAAAAAAGATGAAGTAAAATGGATCTGGCCGGAAACCTTTGAACATTTATTCCTGGACGAAACACACGAAAAACTGAGTGAAAAATATAAAGATAAATCTTTTATGACTATCTGCAATCACTGCGAAGAACCGGTTTGTGTACGTGTATGCCCAACAAAGGCTACCTTCCAGAATGCACAGGGTGTCGTAGGCATGGATATGCATCGCTGCATTGGCTGCCGTAACTGTATGGCTGCCTGCCCGTACGGCGCTCGTAGCTTTAACTACAAAAATCCGAGAGATTATCTGGATGAAATCAATCCAACTTACCCGACACGCATGAAAGGCGTTGTTGAAAAATGCAATTTCTGTTCTGAACGTCTGGCGCAGGGGCAGCTGCCGCTGTGTGTAGAAGAAGCAGGCGGAGCAATCACATTTGGTGACATCAGTGATCCGAACTCTGCTGTCAGCAAGAAACTTGCCGAAAATTTCACATTACAGCGTAGAAGCAACCTTGGCACCAAGCCAAAGGTATACTACATCGTGTGAGGAGGGGTAGATCATGATTGAAAAAGCGTTAGTAAAAAGAACCAGTAAGTCTTATTGGGCATGGATCGTATTCCTGCTCGCTCTCATCGCAGTAGGCTTTGCGGCATATATCTACCAGATGGTAAACGGCTTTGCGGTAACCGGTATGAGCCGTGACATCTCCTGGGGTCTGTATATCGGTCATCTGACCTTCTTTGTAGGGGTAGCAGCCGGCGGTGTTATGATCGTACTTCCGTATTATCTGCACAATGTGCATGAATATGGCCGGATCACAGTAGTAGGGGAGTTCCTGGCCATTCCTGCTGTTATTGCTGCAATGCTGTTCGTTGTAGTGGACGTTGGGTCTCCAATGAAACTGTTTAACGTATACCTGTATTTCACACCACATTCCATGCTGTGCTGGGATGCTACCGTATTGCCATGTTACCTGCTGCTGAACCTGATTGTTGGTTACAGTGTACTGCAGGCTGAAAACAAAGGCGTAAAATATGGTAAAATTGTTAAGACTTTGGCTATCATTTCGATTCCATTTGCCTTCAGTATCCATATTGTAACAGCATGGCTGTATTCCGGTCTGCCAAGCCGTCATTATTTCCTGACTGCTATGCTGCCGGCAAAATTCCTGGCCAGCGCCTTTGCAACTGGTCCATCTCTGATTATTCTGATTTGTTTCTTACTGAATAAATTAACTGGCTTCGATGCCGGTAAAAAAGCCATCAACATGCTGGCTACCACCATTGCTTATGCATATACCGCTACCATCTTTATGATCGTCTGCGAATTCTTTACTGCATTCTACAGCAATGTGCCAAGCCACATGACAGCGCTGCAGTATCTGTTCCATGGTCTGCACGGCCATGCCCAGTTTGTACCGCTGATGATGCTCTTTGTAGTTCTGGCAATTGTATCATTGGTTCTGCTGATTCCACGCCAGACCAGAACCAACTATAAAGTACTGGGCATCGCCTGTGCTTGCGTATTCCTGTCCATGTACATTGAAAAAGGTCTGACCTTCGTGATCGGCGGGCTGTCTGAAAGCCCATTTGGTGAAATCGTACCTTACCATGTAACAGCAATCGAAGTTATGGTTATCATTGGCGTTTTAGCAATTGCCATGCTGATTGCCAGCATCCTGTTCAAATTAGTTGTTGTTGTTAAGAAAGACATGGATGTTGAAGCGTTCCCGCAGGAAGACAGAGCTGCAGTGCCAATGAAATATGTTGCAGAATACAATGCTGCCAACGGTATTGTAGAAGAAGCAAAAGCTCCAAAGGCTGCAGAAGAACCTGAAGCAGAAGAAGCAAAGACAGAATAAAAAACAGAATTGTTGAAATTGTTGTTTTTCCTAAATTTATAATAAGAAATGAGGGATAAGGAGATGAAAAATGCAGGTATCGCATTGGCCATTGTGCTAGCAATCCTGGCTGTTGCATATGTAGGTGTAGAAGTGCTGAACTTAGATTTCTTCTTCGGCGGCATTCTTCCATATATCGCAATTGCAGCGTTTATCGTCGGCTTTATTTACAGAATTTATAACTGGGCCCAATCACCGGTTCCATTTAGAATTCCGACCACAGCCGGCCAGCAGAAATCCTTGGATTTCATTAAACAGAATAAAATTGATAACCCATCTTCCAAAGGTGGCGTGTTCGTTCGTATGGCACTGGAAGTGCTGGTGTTCCGTTCTCTGTTCCGTAACTCCAAAGCAGAAGTTACTGACAAAGGCGACATCGTATACCAGTGGGAAAAATGGTTATGGCTGTTTGCTCTGTGCTTCCACTGGGGCTTCTTCCTGACTGTATTCCGTCATTTAAGATTCTTTACCGATCCAGTACCAGCTATGGTTACCTTCTGGGAAAAAATCGACGGTGTGTTCTGGGTAGATCTGCAGCAGATCTATCTGACAGGTTTCATCCTGCTCTTAGGGATCACGGGTCTGTTCATCCGTCGTATTTATCTGGATAAAGTTCGTTACATCAGCCTGGTGAACGACTTCTTCCCATTGTTCCTGATTCTGGGTATCGCTATTACCGGTCTGACCATGCGTTATCTGACCCATGCCGATATCACAGCAATCAAAGAAGTAGCAATGGGTCTGGCCAGCTTCAACTTTGGACAGATCATGGCAGCTGTTACCAGCACCGATATCAGCGTGATGTTCTGGTTCCACCTGACTCTGGTTTGCACCCTGCTGATCTACTTCCCAACCAGCAAACTGATGCATGCCGGCGGGATCTTTATGAGCCCGACCCGGAATATGGCCAACAACAACCGTATGGTTCGTCATATCAACCCATGGAATCCGGAAGTAGAAGTTCATA
Source organism: uncultured Peptococcaceae bacterium (assembly GCA_945949655.1). Taxonomy (GTDB): domain Bacteria; phylum Bacillota; class Peptococcia; order Peptococcales; family Peptococcaceae; genus UBA7185. The sequence continues at coordinate 2,815 of CAMFFG010000009.1, read as the reverse complement.
CCTATCAGGAATATGAACACGAATTCCATCAGAAGATGAAGGCTGTTGGTCTGCCATTAGATTGGGACTATGATGAAGAAGGCAATCAGATTCCAAAGAAAAACTAAAACATGAATTTGTTTTTCAGACTCTCCATATGGGGAGTCTTTTTTTCACATTCTGATACATGGCATCTAAAAGAGAGGCGCAAGTATCAAAAAAACTTTTGCAGGAAGAAGTCTTTTTCAAAACCTTTTCATTGACTTTGCCCGGAAAGAATAGTATAATTCTAATCTGTAAGCGCATGCGCGCTGAAACCGCGCGGGCTGGGTTTAAAAATGCTGCACGCTGGCGTTACCTAAGTTCAGGCGAGTATTCCGAAGGAGGTGCAGAGAATGTACGCAATTATTGAAACAGGTGGGAAACAGTACAAAGTTCAGGAAGGCGATGTAATCACTGTAGAATTATTACACGCTGAAGCTGGTGAAACTGTAAGCATTGACAAAGTATTAATGGTAAACAAAGACGGTCAGCTGACTGTTGGCGCTCCATACGTTGCTGGTGCGAAAGTGGAACTGAAAGTAGAAGAAAACGGCAAAGCTCCAAAAATCGTTGTTTTCAAATACAAAGCAAAGAAAAACTCCCGTAGAAAAAAAGGCCATCGTCAGCCTTTCACCAAAGCAACTGTAGTAAAAATCGAAGCGTAAGCGCATGATTCGACTACAGCTTGTAAAATCGGGAAAAGACATAGAGGGATTTCAGATATCGGGACATGCCGGCTATGCGCCCCATGGCCAGGATATTGTCTGTGCAGCGGCTTCGTTTCTGGCAATCACGGTCATCAACAGCCTGGAACTGCAATTAGGCGCAGAAGGTCGTGTAAAGAGTGAGGACGGTTATCTGTCTTATCAGTTGCCGGAAGCTCTGACACAGGAACAGTGGCATACCGCACAGATTATTTTGCAGACTCTGGCAACAGGGTTTCAGAATCTCAAAGAAGAGTATCCCAAATATATTTCCATACAGAATGTACGAATTAAGGGAGGTGCATTGGAATGATGAAATTAAATCTTCAGTTATTTGCATCGAAAAAAGGGGTAGGTTCCACCAAGAATGGTCGTGACTCCGAATCCAAACGTCTGGGTGCAAAACGTGCAGATGGACAGTTTGTACTGGCAGGCAACATCCTGTACAGACAGAGAGGTACCAAAATTCATCCGGGTAACAATGTAGGTATCGGCGGAGATGATACTTTATTTGCGAAAGTAGACGGTATCGTAAAATTTGAAAGAAAAGGCAAAGATAAAAAACAGGTTAGCGTATATCCTGTAGCTGAATAATTGTCTATTGGCGGACTGTGCAGCATGGCTGTATGGTCCGTTTTTTCGTGCGGTAAAGAAGCACAGATGACGCCAGGATAACATGCAAACCGGAAGGAGAGACAGATATGTCCATACAGTATAATTTTGATGAACTTGTTGACCGCAGCCACACCCACAGTGTCAAATGGGATATTGTACCGCCCAATGCGGCAAAGGACACGCTGCCCATGTGGATTGCCGACATGGATTTTCCCTGTGCCCAGCCTATTCTGGATGCACTGCATAAACGGGTGGATAATCGAATCTTTGGCTACAGCAATTATCACAGCGACGAAATAAAGCAGACTGTGACAGACTGGTTTCAACGGCGCTTCGAGTGGACCATCCATAAAGAAGAGATGGTATTCAGCCCAGGGGTTGTGCCGGCCATTGCTTTTCTGCTGCATATTCTGACGGAACCGGGTGATGGCGTGGTCATTCAGCAGCCGGTGTATTATCCGTTTGCCGATAAAATTGAAAACAGCGGCCGCCGTGTGGTCAATAATCCGCTTTGCTATAAAGACGGCGCTTACACCATGGATTACGATGACCTGGACAGGAAACTGGCCGATCCTTCTGTAAAAGGTATGATCCTGTGCAGCCCTCACAACCCGGTAGGTCGTGTTTGGACAGCCGCAGAGCTGAAGCAGGTCGTGGCCATCGCACAGAAATATGATAAATGGATCATCTCTGATGAGATCCATTGTGATCTGATTCGCCGCGGCTTTACCCATCAGCCGGTGTTAAAACTGTGTCCGGAATACCGGCAGCGTATCATTGTATGCACAGCGCCCAGCAAAACATTTAATCTGGCAGGGCTGCAGATGTCCAACATCGTCATTCCTAACGAAGCATATCGGGCCAGATGGTGGGATATTACCATGAACGAATTTTCTATCGCCTCTGCCAATCCCTTTGGAATTACAGCCATGATGGCTGCCTACACCCAAGGTGAAGCATGGCTGGATCAGGTCAACGCCTATCTGGATGAAAATGTGGCTTTTATGCGGCAATATTTACAGCAGCATCTGCCCAAGGCCCACATGGTGGAGCCGCAGGGCACTTATCTGGTATGGGTGGATCTGCGGGCCTATTGCAGCGATGCCAAAAAACTGGAACAGCTGATGCTGGAAGAGGCTGGCGTTTATTTTGATGAGGGCTACATTTTTGGCGAGGCCGGAGCCGGCTTTGAGCGCTTTAACATTGCCTGCCCGCGTAGGATTTTACAGCAGTGTCTGGAACGGATGACAAAGGTATTACAGTCTCTGATAATCGACTGACGGTGTGTTTCATAACACAGCAAAATGATATAAGCTTTATATTACAGTGAAATTTGAGATAACGGTACAAAAAAGGAGATGCGATATCGTAAGCAGGATAGCGTATCTCCTTTTTGTGTATGATTACTGTTCCATTTGTTTGGCCAGAAATGAAGCGGCGGTCTCTGCCAGCTTCATTTCCAGATCAGTCATCTT
>CAMFFG010000008.1 GCA_945949655.1 uncultured Peptococcaceae bacterium | reverse complement strand
GGCTAAACGTTCTTCCGCCAAAGCCGCTATCAACGGCAGTTATTTTCAGAGCTATGACAGTTCCAAATCGCAGGATCCCTATGGATTGCTGATCAAAAACGGCAAACTGATCCACTCCGAACATACCGGCAGCACCATCGCCTTTACCACCAGCGGCGGTATCAAAATGGATATCGTGCGCAGTGCCATCATGGCTACCATCGGCAGTAACAGCTACACCGTTTCGCTGATGAGTCACGCGCCATCTGCAAGCGGTAACAGTGTTGTGCTGTACACAACGGCTTACGGCACCAACACCAATTGTGCCTTTGGCACTTCTGTTGTGGTTCAGAACGGCACCATCAGTGCCATCAGCAGCAAAAAGGCGGTGGATATCCCCAGTAACGGCTATGTGCTTCTGTTCACCGGTGATAAAGCCGCAGCGGCACAGCAATTGGCCAAAGGCACCAAGGTTTCCTATACAGTTTCCTATGTGAATAGCGCCGGCCAGAAAGTTGACTGGTCCAATGTGCGGACTGCCATAGGCGCTGGTCCCCTGTTGCTGAAAGACGGCAACAATGTGGTCAACCCGGAAAAAGAAGGCTTTACCGATTCTGCCGGATTCACCATGACTGTGGCCCGCAGTGCAGTCGGTGTCACAAAAGACGGTGATATTCTGCTGGTGGGCGGCATAAAATGCACGCTGAACCAACTGGCTTCCGTGATGTCTCAGTTAGGTGCTGTGCAGGCCATCTGCATGGATAGCGGTTCCTCATCCGGTCTTTATGTGCCCGATGCATCTCTTCCTGCACCATCCAAAGAGATTAGCAACGCTTTAATTTTCAAATAATACCGCACCACAGCAAAACCGTGTATTCTTCCAAAAAGGATACACGGTTTTTCGTTGTGCGTCTTGTTGGGCTTTCGCTCCTGCTTTATTGTTTGTCCGTACAAAATTTATGCGTGACCAGGCAGTATTGTCCTGCTATAATAATAGTATCTGTTCCGTGGGGGTGCAAATTTATGCGTTTAGAGGATATGCGATATTTTGTGGAAATTGTCAACGCCCGCTCTATCAATCAGGCTTCCAAAACATTATTTGTAGCGCAGCCTGCTTTGAGTCGTGCCATTGCCGCATTAGAGAAAGAGCTGGGCTTCCCGCTACTGAAGCGCTCCAAACATGGTATCACACCAACCAAAGAAGGCATGATTGTGTATAAGGATTGTATCTCTCTTTTACAGCTATATTCTGACTGTACCCGCAAATGGCAGGATATTGCCTATGCAGCAACAGAAACAATCAGCCAGATCCGTATTGCCGCTCTGCCGATGATCTGCAACAATACCATAAACGACGTGTTTTGCGAGATTGCCCATAACTATCCTCGCATTCAGCTGACATTATTTGAACGGCAATTGCAGGATGTCTTAAATGAAGTTACCACATACCCGAAAACCATTTGCATCAGCCACTATAACGATCAGACAAAAAATGAAATTTATGAATTTGCCAGAACAAATCGTCTGCAGGTAATTCCGTTGTTTGATGACTGCTACCAGTTTTTCGCCAGCTGTGACAGTCCTCTCGTGAACCAGAAGCTCACTACTGCCGATCTGAAAAACTGCACATTAGCCAGTTATTCTCAAACAATCGAAACAGCTACATTGCCACAATTTATCGCAGCTGGTCTCATCAACTATGACAGTCTGTTTCGCAAGGTCATTTATCTCAGCAATCGTTACACCATTATGGATCTGACTGTGGCCAACAAGGCTTTAAGTTTAACAGGTAACATCATTTCCTCCCAGGAACCATACAGGAAAAATAACAGTGTATTGCCGTTACATGTTACCGATTTCCACTTACCTATGACATATTTCATTCTGATGATGGCAGAACCGTCTGTTGAAGAGAGCATTGTGGCCAATCTGCTCCATGATCATTATATGGCTCTGGCTGAAAAACTATAAGCTTAAAATCCTGCTGTCTCCCAGAGAAAACAGCAGGATTATTTCACAAATTTTTATTTTTCCAATCCCAAAAATCTGGCAGCATTACGATACATAACATCTTCCACAACTTCTGGCCGAAGATGATCCAGATAATATGCAACCGAACCTTCCACGTCTACACAAGGATATGCAGAACCATACAGAAATTTATTAGGAATCATGTAATTGGCTGCCTCAATGTAGTCTTTGCCTCCTGGCGCATGTAGTGCATAGATATCGGGCGACAAATAAACATTAGGTGCCTTAAAAGCCAGATGTACAGCCGCTTCTACCCACGGCCATCCGCCATGACACAATACCATTTTCAGCTTTGGAAACGTACTGGCCACATGATCGGCATGTACTGCATTGCAATACTCAGCGGTAGGTCCGTGAAAACCGCCAAAGGATATCATCAGCGGAATCTGATTTTTTTCACAGAATTCATAGGTAGGAAAGATTTTTTCATCATCAATCATCACTCCATGAAAGCCCGGTTCCATAAAAGCTGTGATGCAAGGACCATCTAATACATAGTTCTGCAGTACAGCAATGGTTTCCGCGCTGCCATCCGGCGCAATTCCGCAGGAACCGATGAATCGTTCCGGGTACTGGGCCAGCAGATCCACCAGCGCGTCATTTTCATAACCACGGGGGCTTTTGCGGATCGATACTACACCGGTGATTTCACCGGCCCGGTCCATTTCCTCAAACAGTCTGTCCATAGAAGCCTCTTTCACAGACTGGGCTGTTTTCATGCCAAAGCGCATAGGAAAATGATTCGGTCCAAACAAAACATCACTATTCATATCGTACATACCGTCTTTGTCCAGATAAGGCTGAAAGGGCGGACGCAGACGCATATCAATTATTTTCATGTTTCGCAACTCCTTTTGTAACTTTCTGTAAAACATGGTCTGATTATTTGATTAAATCAAGCCCAGCAGATACCACCATGGCAATACCAGCACCCAGAACAGCACCAGCGTGATACCCATTTTAATGACATTGTACTTCATAAATTCTTTCATACTCATCACACCGAAACCGAACATTACCAGCAGATAAGCATTTTCGTACGGGAAGAACACCATGTCATTGGCAAAAAACATAGCCATGAACGGAATCAACGGGCTCGCGATGCCAATACCTTGCCCCAGCGCCGCCAATGGACCGGGAAACATGCCCTGCATGGCAGATGGTGTCATCAGAATATTCATAATGATACCAAAAACAATACACAGGAACAGGAATACCGGTTTCGGACAGCCGGACAGCATAGGCGCTACATAAGTACTGATAGCCGGACCAATACCTACCGCTGCCCCAACTGTACCGATTCCCATACAGGAAGCGATAAATACGATAAAGCCTAAATTTACTGTGTCCAGCGATTTTTGCTTTGTTGCCACATCAATCCCTGGCAAAAAGAACAGCATCGGAATTAAAATAAACGCATAATTCATGTCCAATTTATGAATCGGCTGTGTGAAAATATACAGGAACAGCACAATTGTTAATACAACTGCTTTCTTTTCCTTGATAGTCACAGACCCTAACTTTGCATATTCCGTTTCAAAATATTCCTGGCCGCCTTTCAGCTGTTTTTCCGGTTTATACAGTTTATAGAAAATAAACACGATAATAAACTGTATCACGATTAACGGTGCATCATATACATATTGCATCCACCATTTCATTTCAAAGGTAGGATCAGCCATTTGTGCACCGCCACCCCATAGCGCAATGGCAGTAGGATTATAAATAAAGTTCAGCGATGCGGTAGATACAATCTGGCTGACGATCATAATCAGAATGCCTTCTTTTGTATTTTCCAGATGTAAGGCTTTTACTACGCCGTAACATAACACCAGGGTGATCATCCAGGCCCCTGCAAAAGAGATTGCCATTACAAGCAAACCTGCTACCATCAGCGCCATCAGTAATTTCAAAAAACTTCCCTTGCATTTTGTACCGACCCACAGTACAATTCGACGCAGCAATCCGCTTTCATCTAAAGCATTTGCAAAAATCATACCACCAATAACCATAAAAATCATAAAACTGCCGGACCAGATGCCCAAAGCGCCAGAAACCGGAACTGCCCCTAAAATCACATACATAACGGGTAACAGTAACCCGACTAACAAGTTAGGCAACAGTTCAAATGCCGCCAGGGAAAGCACAAACACAGTCGCTACCAGGAAAGCTCGTATTTCAAATGTAAATATATCATTTACTGGAATCAAATAAATGCAGATTGGCATTAAAATTGCGGCGATCCACTTTATTTTTGTTGCATTCGTCATAGATTTCATTCCTTTCAAAATAACATTTTCGTCAGTTTTCACATAAAACCGCTATAGATTATTTGAAAAATAACTCTTTACGAAAGGCTTCTTCGCGCGAATGGAAGTCATTCAGATTGTCTTTATTATATCCATAATATTTTCTTTTGTATAATATCAGACTGATATGAACTATTATACCGAAAAAGTATAAGCAGAATAAATAAAAAGTGAACTGCAGAATCTGCAATCCACTTTCTTGGAACGAAACTATTTTGTTTTTATTTTTAAAACACCCAGCACAGTCACGACAGACTAAGTCTGCACCTCTGTTCACACAAACAGCAGCCCAATGTGATATACCACAAAGGACACAAGCCATGCTACTGCCAGCTGAAACAGGACTGCCTGGCCTGTCCATTTCCAGCTGCCAAAGGCTCTCCGAATGGTCGCCAATGTAGCAGCACAGGGCGTATACAGCAGGCAGAACGTCATCAGCGCATAGGCGTTTACCGCTCCAAAACCAACGGTGGACAGTGTGGCCAGCATCTGCTCCATGCCTGCCTGCGAATTGATGTTGTTAATGCCAAAGAGGATCCCGCAGCTGGATACCACCACTTCTTTGCCAGCAATGCCGGAGATCAAAGCTACTACGATCTGCCAATAGCCAAGGCCAATGGGCACAAACACTGGGGTCAGCACTTTGCCGGCCATGGCGCCAAAGCTCTGCGTCATGTCGGCGGCCAGTCCGCCGGGGCCGCAGTTTAACAGCACCCACATAATTAACGATGCTACAAAAATGATCGGCACCCTGGTAAAATATTCTTTCATCTTTTCCCATACATAAATCAGAATACTGTGCAGATTGGGCGTTTTATATTCGGGCAGTTCAATTAATAATGCCCGCTGTTTCTGCTCTTTGCCATCAAAAAATTTCAACACGAATGCTGTCAACAGCGCAACCGCAATCCCCAGAACATACATGGAAAAAGCCACAACTGCTGCATATTTTGCAAAAAACATCTGTGAAAATATCACATAGATGGGCAGACGGGCACTGCAGGACATAAAGGGTGTAATCAGAATAGTCTTGCGCCGATCCCGCACATGCTCCAGCGATCGCGCTGCCATAACGGCTGGCACCGTACAGCCAAAACCCAGCAGCATAGGGATAAAAGCACGGCCCGGTAGGCCCAGCTTGCCCATGATATCATCCATCACATAAGCCACCCGGGCCATGTAGCCACTGTCCTCCAAAAGAGCCAGTGCTAAAAACAGGATACAGATATTGGGTAAGAAGGAAAGAACAGTTCCAACACCAGCTACGATCCCATCGACAACTAGAGAAATCATAATTTCATTTACATGCAGATATAACAGACAACGTAAAATCCCTGCAGAACAGCCCTCGATCACCGGTTCCATAAATACAACTTTCAGCCAGTCGCCTACTGTAAATGTCACAACAAAAATTAAAGCCATCATACCGAGAAAAATAGGAAGCCCCCATATCGGGTGGGTTAAGACCGCATCCACCTTATCGGTACGCTCCGCCTTTTCTTCCTTGTTCATCAATACTTCCCCTATGATCTCTTCAATAAAATCATATTTTTCATTGATGATATCTTTCTCATAGCTGCAGTCTAGCACCTGCGACAAATCTACCGGATAACGGGCTGTAATATCCAGATCCTGCTCCAGCAGTTTCAGTGCATGCCAACGATAATTTTTCATCTCCGGATAACACTGTCTCAGTATATCTGTAACAACGTCAATTTTATCTTCAATTGCATCACTGTACACCATGGCATACTCGGCATGGTGGTCATGCATGTGCTGACTATTCTCTTCCTGTTCCTCATGATCATGAACCAGTACCACTGGCTCCAATTGATCAATATGATGGGCCACCGCATGCAGTAGAACATCCAGTCCTCGTCTTTTCCGTGCTGACACGGGCACTACCGGCACCCCCAGCATTTCTGGCAAACGGTGCAGGTCGATCTCCATGCCCCGTTCCTCCACCATATCCATCATGTTCAACGCCACTACCACCGGCTTGCCCAATTCGATCAGCTGTAATGTCAAATACAGATTCCGTTCCAGAGCCGAGGCATCTACCACGTTGACGATAACATCCAGTTCATCACTGAGAATATAATTCCGAGAAATCAGTTCCTCAGCCGTATAGGCTGTCAGACTATATACGCCAGGCAGATCTACCAGTTTAAAGGTATGTCCATGATAGGAAACGATACTTTCTGTTTTTTCTACTGTTTTATCCAGCCAATCGGCCTCTTTTCTGTTCCCACCTGTATAGGCATTGCACAATGTTGTTTTCCCACAACTGGGGTTCCCAATCAAACCAATATAAACCGTATCTTTCATGATACGGGCGCCTCCTCAACCCAAATCCCTGCGGCAATATTCTGTCCTATGGCAAAACGTGTTCCCCGCACTTTTACAATAATAGCACCGTGCTTTTTCTTATTTAATATCGTTATCTCCGTTCCTTCTGTCAGCCCCAGCGCCTCTAGTCGCCGTTCCACCGGAAGGTCCAAATTTATTACTTTTACGACCTGATAGGTATGATCAACTGCACCATCATTCAACTTCATGATGCTTGCCTCCTGTACGACAAGAATATAAATCAATTTTAAAATAAATTGTAGCACCATTGCCGTATCTTTTCAATATATATCAAATCTGCACCTGTCCAGAACACCATAAGAAAAACTTTGCCTGAAAATATTCTCCAAGGCAGCAGAAAGCCTCGCTGGTAATAGAAATCAGCGAGGCTTTCTGCTATCCGTCTATTCTTTTTTTCCACAACTGCTTTTGCTGGAACATCCACTACAGCCACAGCTACAGAACTGTCCTGCTTTATACTGCTTATATTTTCTGTAGCTGACCCAGCCGGCATAAGCTACAATCGCTACGCCAATAACAATCGTTGCCAGCATAACCATACACCTCTTTCTCAAACAAACATTTACGCAAACAGCATTCCAATATGATACACTACAAAAGTTACCAGCCAGGCCACAGCCAGCTGAAATACAACGGCCTGCCCGGTCCACACCCAGCTGCCCGACTCTCGCCGTATAGTTGCCAGTGTTGCTACACAAGGCGTATACAGCAGACAGAATGTCATCAGGGCATAAGCGTTAACAGCGCCAAAGCCCATGGCAGCCAGCATGGTCACCATATCGCCCATACCGGCATCGGAGTTTAAGTTATTGATGCCGAACAAAACGCCGCAGCTGGACACGACAACTTCTTTGGCTGCCAGCCCAGAAATCAGCGCCACTACAATCTGCCAGTATCCCAAGCCTACCGGAGCAAACACTGGTACCAGTACCTTGCCCAGAATTGCACCAAAGCTCTGGCCCATATCGTCAGCCAATCCATGCTGTCCGCAATTCAGCAGCAACCACATAATAATAGATGCAACAAAAATAACAGTGCCGGCCCTGGTTAAATAATCCTTTACCTTTTCCCATACATAGATTGCAATGCTATAAGCATTGGGGGTTTTGTATTCGGGCAACTCAATCAGCAGATTATTCCTGCTTTCTTTCTGGTCCAGCAGTTTCAGGAGAAAGGCTGTCACCAGTGCTACCACAATGCCCAGAAGATACATGGAGTAGGCCGCCAGCATTGCATGTCTGCCAAAAAACATCTGGGAAAACACCACATAGATAGGCAGACGGGCACTACAGGACATAAACGGTGTGATCAGAATGGTCTTGCGCCGATCCCGCGGATCTTCCAGTGCCCGGGAGGCCATCACCGCCGGCACCGTACAGCCAAAGCCCAGCAGCATAGGAATAAAAGCTCTGCCCGATAACCCCAGCCGCCCCATAATGCCATCCATCACATAGGCCACACGGGCCATATAGCCGCTGTCCTCCAGAAAGGCCAGCGCAAGAAACAGAATAAAGATATTGGGCAGAAAGGATAAAATAGTCCCCACACCGGCCACGATCCCGTCAATGATCAGTGATACCAGGATCTCATTCACCTGAACATAGGTCAGACAATTCAGAATTCCCTGGGAACACCATTCAATGGCCGGCTCCACCAGGACACCCTTAATGGCATCACCGATGGTAAAGGTGAGCGCAAATACCAGAGCCATAATACCCAGAAAAACCGGTACACCCCAGAAAGGATGAGTCAGCAGCGTATCGATACGGTCGGTTCGCTCCGCTTTCTGCGTCTTATTCATCAGCACTTCGCTGATGATCTCTTCGATAAAGTCATATTTTTCGTTAATAATATCTTTTTCATAGCTGCGATCCAGCACTTGCGGCAGATCCACCGGATAACGGGCCATAATGTCCGGATCCTGTTCCAGCAGCTTTAACGCATGCCAGCGATAATTTTTCATCTCCGGATACCGCTGCTTTAACACATCGGTGACCGCGTCGATCTTATCCTCGATCAGGTCACTGTACACCATGGCATACTCGGCATGATGATCATGCTGGTGCTGGCTGGCTTCCTCCAGCTCCTCATGGTCATGGATCAGCAGCACTGGTTCGGCCTGATCGGCATGGTGGGCCACCGCATGCATCAGAACATCCAGGCCCCGTTTTTTCCGCGCCGATACCGGTACCACCGGAATCCCCAGCATCTCCGGCAGACGGTGCATATCGATCTCCATGCCCCGCTCTTCCACAATATCCATCATGTTCAGCGCCAGCACCACCGGCTTACCCAGCTCGATCAGCTGCAGCGTCAGATACAGATTGCGCTCCAGAGCAGATGCGTCGGCGATGTCAACGATCACATCCACATCGTCGCTGAGAATAAATTCCCGGGATACCTTTTCCTCCATGGTATAAGAAGTCAGACTGTAGATACCGGGCAGGTCCACCAGCTGAAAGGTATGCCCGTGATACTGCATAGAGCCTTCTTTTTTCTCTACCGTTACGCCGGGCCAGTTGGCCACCTTCAGTTTGGCCCCGGTGTAAGCATTAAATAATGTTGTCTTCCCGCAATTGGGATTTCCAATAAATCCGATCCGAACCGTATCTTTCATGTTACCGCCACCTTCTTGATCCTGATTCCGGCAGCGATATGCTGTCCTATTGCAAAACGGGTGCCTCTCACTTTTACAATGATGGCGCCCCGTTTTTTTCGATTTAATACGGTGATATTTGTCCCCTCTGTCAGGCCCAATGCTTCCAGCCGTCGCTCCACCGGCAATTCCAGGCCGGATACATCAACGACCTGATAGGTCTCGTTGACAAGGCTTTCATCCAGATACAATGGCATAGCCTCCCCTGCTTACTGTTTGATGATAAGTTTTACTGTAGATTTCATTTTATCACGTTTCCCTCGTTTTTGCAATATGACTTAAACTTCACACAGTTCTACTTCTTATATCTTAGATATATATTGTTTTAATTAACATATCCTAAATTAGAGGCAAACTGATGCAATGCTTCATCGGCAGCTCTGTTAAACATAAAGTGCCCCAATTTGTGCGGATGGCACAATGGGGCACTTTACAGCAAGCCGAATTTCTTTATTTACTTCCAATGATCCAGCGTAGGCACTACAGCCTCCATGTGCGCCCGTACCTGCTCGGCGGGCCAGTCCTCGGTTGCCATGTGTTCTACACAAAAATCAATCAGCTGTTCTTTACTTTTATAGGTGAAAACGCCGTCTACATAACACCATTTGCAGTATGCTTCATTAAAATCGCCGTCTGGTTCTTTACTTATGGTACCATCATCAAGGGGCATTCCGCAGCACTGGCAGATCAACTGTCGCGGAGAGCCCAGCAATGTGTTGATTGAAACATCAAACAATTTGGAAAGCAGTTTCAGTGTTTCGGTGTTAGGGACCGTTTCTCCCGTTTCCCAGCGGGATACAGCCTGTCTTGTAACATAAACTTTTTTCGCAAGTTCTTCCTGTGAAAGCCCGTTTCCCGTGCGGAGTTCAAGAATTACATCCTTTGTATCCATTTGGTTTCACCTCCTTGCATAAAGTATAGTTCATGCATAGCTCCAGCACAAGCAACTGGTTGTTGCTAAAATAAAAGCGGCTCATTTTGACAGAAAGAAAGACAGCGCAAAAGCATTTCTGCCTTCTACGCTGCCAGTTTATTTTTTGTGACATATACCGCGGAGGCATAGAGATCACAGTTTGGTGTATTCAGCTGCTAACCTGTTCTGTTTCCTGGATCTGCTGGTCGCTGTCATAGCAGTAATGATACAGCCGGTCAGGCATACTGGTGAACTGCACCTCTGCCACATATTTATTGCGCGCATTCCGGTCATAATAGACCTTCATTTCCGCAATATCCTCCTGCTGATACCCCTGAGCCTGCAAATGGCTGTACACCTGTTTTTCCAGCTGATAGCAGGCCAGCGGCGAGCCAAACTGATTGAGCAGCAGAATGGTGGCTAGCAACAACACCGATAAAACTGTACAAACCTTTCTCCAACTTAACATGCTGTACCACCTCCTGGTTTCACCGATGTCTCATTCATTGTCATAGCCTTTGCTGCGCAATTCATCGGCCAGTTCCTCCAGCTTGCGCATCCGGTGATTGATGCCTGACTTACCGATGGGTGGATCCATCAGAGTACCCAGCTCTTTTAAGCTGACCTCGGGATAAGCCAGCCGCGCTTCCGCCACAGCTCGCAGCCCATCACTCAGCTTTTCCAGCCCGTAATGCTTCTGGATCAGTTCAATGTTCATGCGTTGCCGGTAGGCCGCATCAATGGTCTTGTTCATGTTGGCGCTCTCACAGTTTACCAGACGGTTTACTTGATTGCGCATTTCCTTTTGGATCCGGATATTCTCCAGTTCCAGCAGCGCCTGATGGGCGCCGATAATGTTCAGAAAATCCGCGATCTGCTCGCTTTCTTTCAGATAGACCAGCAGCACATTTTTCCGACTGCTGATTTTGGGATGCAGACCAAATGTTTCGATCAGCTTCACCAGCGACTCGGCGTACTCCTCGCTGTTGGCCACGATCTCCAGATGATAACTGTTCATGGGGTCGCTGAGCGAACCTGCTCCCAAAAATACACCGCGCAGATAACTGCGCTTGCAGCATTCCTTTTTCACCAGCGGCGCACTGATTTCCGGATTATACATCAGACCATCCTTCATCAGTCCCAGTGTATCCAACACATCCATCACCCGGGGCTGTCCCGGTACCCGCACCAGATAAACATTATTTTTTTTCAGCCGGTTGCGCCGCTGTACCGTGATCTCCGTCTCCACCTGAAACAGTTTTTTCAAACCCTTAAAGGCTTTTCGGGCAACTGCCGCATTTTCCGTCACTAACTCCAGCCCGATCCCCTTTTTGCTGCCGATCAGAATGGTGCCGTCCATGCGCACCAGACCGGCCAGCTCTGCAATCTCGCAGCATTTTTTATCCTGCTCCAGATGGGCCAGCTCATTTTTGATTTCATTGGAAAAGGACACTGCCATTCCCCCTGTCTTGCTCTTACAATTTATTTTTCTCAGCCCGGCGGTTTTTCTTTTTTACCGCTTTATAATTGCGCCGCCAGTTCAATGTGCTCCAGAATCCATTTTTCTCGTAGATCTGATCCATAATTGTCTCTGCCAGATGCACCGAATCATGGCGCAGCACCTGCTGTTCGTTCAATAGATTTGCCTCAACTACTTTTACCTGCATAGCCTCCAGCCTGTCTTTGTGATAGACCACCGGAATGGCCCCTTCCTCGGCATAGCGCTGCAGGATATCCTGATCCATCGTCTCATGGTTATTTACGATAATGTAATCCACAATTCCTTTGCGGCCATGCTCCAAAAGCGAAAATAAATGGTCCTCCGCTGTAAAATTGTCGGTCTCGCCAGCCTGTGTCATCACATTGCACACATAAAACTTCATAGCCCGACTCTGCAGAATAGCATCCACAATGCCATCCACCAGCAGGTTGGGAATAATGCTGGTAAACAGACTGCCCGGCCCCAGCACGATAGCCTCCGCCGAAGCAATGGCTTCCAGCGCTTCCTCCAGCGGCTGCACGTCCTCCGGCTCGATGGTCAGCCGCACAATGGGCCGGTCCGCCTGCGACACGCAGCTTTCGCCCACAATTTCTGTATCGTCATCCAGAATAGCTTTTAAGGTGATGGGCTCATCGGTCACCGGCAGCACCTTGCCCCGGATCTGCAGCACCTCAT
>CAMFFG010000007.1 GCA_945949655.1 uncultured Peptococcaceae bacterium | reverse complement strand
ACCGCCAGCACTGGCTGCCGGAGCTTTTTTATTTTTTACATCGCTGTGATAATAAGCATAGGTCATTGGTTCTTCTTTGGATAATACCTGCGCATCAGTCAGTTCACACAAGAACAGTGTATGAGTACCACAATCCATTGTATTAACTACTTTCGCCGACAGCACTGCACTGGTGTGTTCCGCCAGGTAAGGCACCTGCCAGGCGTCTGTCACAAAAGGCTGCCCGCTGGTGTGGAATTTATCGGCAGTGCGGCTGCTCTGAAACCCAAAGTTAGCGATCAGGTCCATATTGGCTGTTTTGTCCAGAATGGAAACTGTCAGTTTACCGCTTTTCTGAATCATTTCGTTGGTGTAATTGTTTTTGTTCAGGCCTACGGCAATCTGCGCCGGTTCGCCGGTGATCTGCACAACGGTATTTGCCGTGCAGCCAGCTGTCGCGCCGTCTGATTCGGTGCCGATCACATATAATCCGTATCCCAGTTTAAAAAGTGCTTTTGTATCCATTTGCATTACCCCCTGCATTCCAATTTGTTGTTTGTACTATATAATATCATACCCGTTTAAAGGATTTCAAAAACATATCGCACCGGGTATTCCTCTGCATATTTTTTCAGCTGGCGGATCCAGCAGTCCAGTTCGGCAAAGTCCATGGTCACAGCAACCCGTGTTTCATGCTGCGCCTCTTCCGGGCAGCGAAAATCCAGATGGAGATGAAACTCCAGCGTCAGCGTGTGGGCCGTGCGCTCTGCCATGCAGACATACAGACTGGGTTCTTCAAAATCAAAAAAACGATTCTGTGCCACATTTTCTTCTATGGCCTGCAGCCAGTCGATAAAGCAGTTCAGTTCATTGGATAACATCGCCGGTGCCTTTGCAGACCACTGCATGTGCGGTGTGTGGACCGAAAGTCCGATTATCAGCCAGTTTGCTTCAAAATAATTCTGCGAGACATCGGGATGCTGATAGCCTTCTACCACCAGTTCGATCTGATTTTCTCCTTTTTGTCCGATATACATAGCACAACACTCCTGTAAAACAAATTTTCCAACACCTTATATTATTGTCCCAAAAATCGCTGCTGTCAATGCATTTCTTCCGGTTTTTCGGCTTCCTGCTGCGATGTGACACCATTTTTGTGCGACTGCTCTGTCTTCCAGGATAGCAGAAACATGGTGGCCAGGATCAGCAGCGAACCAATCCAGTCCATCGCGTTAAACACCAGATTCAGCCCTATCACAGAGAAAAATGCCGAGGCCAGCGGTTCAATACAGGCAAACAGGCTGGCATAGGTGGCGCCGATCATGGTGACGCTGACCAGATAGATATAAAATGAGCCAAAGGTGGCAAACAATACAATGAAAGCTACCATCAGAAAAATCTGCAAATTCAGATGGCCGGTAAATTCCCAGAAGGGATGATAAAAATTAAGTGCAATGCCGCCAAACAGCATGCCCCAGCCCACGATCACCGGCGAACCCCAGCGCAGCTGCAGACTGCCCGGGTACATGGTGTAAAAAGCCATGGCCACTGCCGAAGCCAGACCCCAGATCAGCGCCTCCACTGTAATATTCAGCGTGTGCGGGTCCCCATGGGTCACCAGCAGGAAAATCCCCACCATGGCCATCATAATGGCCAGCACTTCTTTTTTCTGCGGCAGCTTGCGCCCGCGAAGCGCCGTATATAATACGATCAGCACCGGGAACACATACTGCAGGATGGTGGCGGTAGGCGCATTGGATTTGGCAAT
This sequence comes from uncultured Peptococcaceae bacterium, assembly GCA_945949655.1. Taxonomy (GTDB): domain Bacteria; phylum Bacillota; class Peptococcia; order Peptococcales; family Peptococcaceae; genus UBA7185. The sequence goes on along the minus strand of CAMFFG010000007.1, from coordinate 13,220 downwards.
GGCTACAAAATAGGTCAGCTGTACTGCCATCAGTCCAAACACTGCAAAGATCAGCAGGCGTATGGTATCTTTTCTGTCGTGAAAAATCGCCACGGTCTTTTTCCGATCCACACCAAAACTGATCAGCAGCACCAGCCCGCCGGAAATCAGCAGACGCACCGTGACCAGCCATTCCGCGCTCAGTCCCTGCTGCTGAAACAGATACTGGCCAAATACACCGGAAAGCCCCCAGAGAATGCCAGGTATCAGCGCCAGCGAAGCACCGATCACAAAACTTTTTCGATTCATAACGCACCTTCCTTATTTATGATACGGCTCCCCTTTGATGATCCGGTAACTGCGATACAGCTGTTCCACCAGGATCAGGCGCATCAGCTGATGGGGAAACGTCATTTTTGAAAAAGATAATAATAAGTCCGCCTGTTTCAATATGCTGGCATCCAGCCCCAGAGAACCGCCGATCACCATGGTGATATGACTTTTTCCGCTGACCCCCAGCTGTTCGATTTTTTCCGCCAACTGTTCCGAGGTGAACATTTTGCCTTCAATGGCCAGTGCGATCAGATAGGTATCCTCTTTGATGTACTTCTGAATCCGCTGTGCCTCTCTGGCTTTGATCTGAAGCTCCTCAGCCTCCGAAGCGTGATCCGGTGTCTGCTCATCGGCCACTTCCACGATCTCAACCGTGGCATAGCGCTGCAGCCGTTTCAGATATTCCGCAATGCCATCCTTTAAATATTTTTCTTTTAATTTTCCCACTGTGATGATCTGAAATTTCAAAAGTTGTCCCCCTTTTCCGCAGGCAGAAGCCTTTTTCAGATAAAACAACGGGCTGCTGTATCCAGCAGCCCCAGACAATTCAGGTAAGCAATCAGAAGCAGCACCGCTGCAAAATAACTGTACTGATATACAATTGCTCTTATAAATAACTTCTGGCAGTATGCACCAGTCACTATAGTTAAAACAGCATCACGCAGGCTGCTAACGTTGCCCCCAGAGCGATACAATAGCGTGTCGCCCGAAAGTTATTTTTACGAAAAAAGATAGACCCTATAGCCAGACCAAATATCAGAAATCCAGCCACCTGCCCCATAACAGCGCCACCGGCAGCATACAACTGCATCAAGGCTACCAGCACCAGATAAAACTGGCACAACAGCAGCAGAACAGGCCGCTCTAAAACTTCACCGCCATTACGCAGCGCTGCTGCTACGCAGAGCAGACTGCACAGCGTAACACCAACAACCAGCAGTAGCATAACCGTTTCGTCTGCCCAGAAACCGACTCCTGAAAAGTTATTCATTATATTTCCCACCGTCCTTCAAAGGCTCGCGCCAGTGTCACTTCATCGGCATACTGGATATCGCCGCCCACCGGCAGCCCTTGCGCAATGCGGGTCACTCTGATGCCCAGCGGTTTCAGCAGATTGCTGAGGTACATGGCTGTGGCCTCGCCTTCAATACTGGTATTTGTGGCAATGATCACTTCTTCCGCCGGATGCTCCTGCAGTCGTTGTAAGAGTTCTTTGATCTTCAGCTGTTCCGGGCCGATGCCATCCATAGGAGAAATGGCGCCGTGCAGCACATGGTACAGCCCATGGAACTGATTAGCCCGTTCCAGTGCCAGTACATCGCGGGCATCCTCCACCACACAGATGGTGGAGCTGTCTCTGTCCGGATTGCTGCAGATAGGGCACAGCTCCTGGTCGGTCAGATTATAACAGAGTTTGCAGTACCGTATTTTTTCTTTGGCCTCCACAATTGCATCGGCCAGCAAACGAGCCTCTTTATCCGGCTGTTTTAAAATATGAAACGCCAGACGCTGTGCCGACTTGCGCCCAATGCCCGGCAGCTTTGCCAGCTGATCTACCAGATTCCCCAGCGCATCGGAATATCCATCACGCATTAGAACAGGCCACCCATTCCGCCAGGCATTTTAATACCGGCAGTCAGTTTCCCCATTTCAGTATTCACCATATCCTGTGCCTTGCGCAGCGCTTCATTAACTGCAGCCAGCACCAGATCCTGCACCATTTCCGGATCGTCCGGGTCCAGCACTTCCGGTTTGATCTCTACCGATAATACTTCATTGGCTCCATTTACTACAACCTTGACCACACCGCCGCCAGCAGTAGCTTCCACCGGTGTCTGCGCCAGTTCCTCCTGTAATTTTGCCATTTTGGTCTGCATCTGCTGCATCTGTTTCATCATTTTCTGCATATTTGCACCCATTTTAAAAATCCTCCTTAAAAATATATATTGAAATTAAAATTTAAACAAACCTTACGATACACCCGACCAGAACGCCGGAAAATTTTCAAAAGCAAGACTGTATCCGCAACCGCCAGAATTTTTTATTTGGCAAGGTAGCTTTTTGAAAAGCGCACCCAAGATGACAAAAAATTTTCGCAGAGCAAGCCTGCATTCTCGAACGATGGAATTTTGCCGTTTGGCAAGGCGGCTTTTTGAAAAATACACCCAGGACGCCGGAAAATTTTCGCAGAGCAAGGCGCATTTTGATTTTTTAAGCGACGCGTACTTTGCGTACGCAAGGCGAGAAAAATCAAAAGCAACACAGCTATGCGGAAATTTAACAAGTCTTAGATGATCTCGATGGGGACATCCTCCCCAAACATCCTCCTCGCCTCATCCGCCAGTGTCAGTTCCTGTTTGATATGGCCTTCCTCATTTTCCAGCTCTGCTGTAACCTTGACCGGCGCACCGGTCAGTTCCTGCACAACCTGTGCGATCAGCCGCAGGTTTTCCTCCTGGTTCACTGTATTATAATGAAATTTATACTGATGAGAAAAACGCAAAATCAACTCGCCATTCTGAAAAGCAGCCGGTTTTGCCTCGTTTAAAAAAGCGTGCAGCTTTACACTTTTGCTTTTTATCCGGTTCATCACTTCAGACCACTGCTGTAAAAGCTCCTCGCTGGCCACCAGTTTCTGTACCGGTTTGGCCGTCGTGGCAGTCTGTTCTTTTTTTTGTGCCGTGCGCTGTGGTTTCTGCGGCTCGGTGACAGCCTGCACTGCCGGCTCGGTGCCCTGGATCATCAGATCCACAAAAGCGGTTTCCAGCACGATCTGTGGCTGATTGGAATACCGCAGATCTTTTTCCGCTGTGGCCAGCCGATTGATCATGCGGCCTAAAAATTCCACCGGTAAAGCCTGGGCCTGCTGCTTTGCTTTGTCCATGCTATCCGGTGAGAGCTCGATCAGCTGCTCTTTAGGCGCTACTTTCAGCAACAGCAGCTGACGGCAGTACTGAATGCAATCCCGCAGGATCTGCTTGATGTCTTTGCCCTGCTGCACAAAATCATTCAGCGAGACAAACAATCTGCTGTAATCCTGCCCGATCACGGTATCGATCAGGGCTGCAGTGGCTTCCTCGCTGACGGTGCCCAGCACCATCTCCACATGTTCCAGTTCGATACGCGCACCGGCAAAAGCGATGCACTGGTCCAGCACGCTGATGGCATCCCGCATGCCGCCCGCCGCTTTGCGGGCAATGGCATTCAACGCCTCCTCTGATATGGCCACGCCTTCCTCCTGCACAATATCTGCCAGGTGATTCGCAATTTCAGATGTATTGATCTTGCGAAAATCAAAGCGCTGGCAGCGGGACAGAATGGTCAGCGGGATCTTCTGCGGTTCTGTGGTAGCCAGTATAAACAGCACATGCGCTGGTGGTTCCTCCAGTGTCTTCAGCAGCGCATTGAACGCCTCATTGGTCAGCATGTGCACTTCATCAATAATGTACACTTTTTTCTTTCCCTGTGACGGCGCAAAACGGACTTTATCGCGCAGATCACGAATCTCATCTATGCCGCGATTGCTGGCCGCGTCAATTTCCAGTACATCCAGAAAGTTATCCTCATTGATGGCTCTGCAATTTGCGCATTGGTTGCAGGGCTCTCCATTCTGCAAGTCCAGGCAGTTGACCGCTTTGGCCAGAATTTTAGCCGAGCTGGTCTTGCCGGTTCCTCTGGGGCCGCAAAACAAATACGCATGGGCCAGCCGCTCTGTTAAAATTGCATTTTTCAGCGTTGTGCTGATATGATCCTGCCCCCGCACCTCTGAAAAAGTCGGGGGCCAAAACACACGATACAGGGCAGGATAGCTCATAACTGCACCTCTTTCCTGCTAATATTCCCAAAAGATTCACTCATAACTGATATTATAGCATGTAACCAGCTTTTTAAACAAGACTGCATTCTGCCGACCTGGCAGGAAAATCTGCCTGCTGTTTTTACGGTTTTCAGCATTACCTGAATCAACAGCGGTCAGAGAAAACAGTTTCGTTTTTGCTGACAAAAAAGGTGTACCGCAAGGATACACCCCGTTTACAGCTATATGGCAAAAACAATGCTTACACAGACCAAACCTACAGCATAATGGTTTCCAGATCATCGGGAACATACACGGTACCGGTAAAATATTGCTGCGCTTCGGCTGTATAGGCAGCCTTCCGCTGCGCCAGATTTTTATCCTCTGTGTGATGCAGGATGAGACTGCCCACCTGCAGCTGTGCAGCACATTGTGCGGTATCCTTTACTGTACTGTGCTGAATCCTGTGTGGATGGTACTGTTCTTCCTGGCTTTCCAGACACATGGCTTCATGCATCAGATAATCCACTTGTGCCGCATAATCGGCACAGTCCGGACGGTAGGGTTCATCACCCAGATAGGTAAACTGTTTCCCCTTTTTCAGTTGGATGGATACACCATACTGCAGCGTTTTTTTGCTGCGGGTATCAAAAAAAGTGGTCTTACGGCCCAGTATCTCAAAGGTGAGACCATCGCTCAGGCAGTGAAACAGAATCTGCGTGCCAAATAATTTCAGCAAACGATCCGGCAGCATAAACCGGCACATTTCCACCAGCCCCTCTGCAATACTCTGATGACAGTACAGATGCAGTTGTCCCTGATACTGTCCTTTCTCCATGCTGTGGCCGATCATGCGCAGCATCCACACTGCGCCCAGAATATGATCTGTATGCCGGTGCGACAGAAAAATATGATGCACCTGCGCTACGGAGATCCCCAGTTTCTCCAGATTGGTCAGCACCCCACTGCCGCCTCCGGTATCGATCATAAAATGTTCATTCCCGTCCGATATGGTAAAACAGGTCGTATAGCACCGGGTCGCTACCGCGTATCCGGTGCCCAGCGCTGTCAGCTGTTCCATGTAAATCCCTCCTGTGTATGATTTCTAAACTGTTTTGTTTTAAAATGATAAGAAGAAAAGCAGAGTAATGCCGCTATGATATACGGCTTCCTCTGCTTGATCTCTTCCAGCCTTATTCAACTCGGAATATTACTCTTCTTCGCAAACAACCTGATAGCCTATTTTAGAGGCCACTTTTTTTACATTTTCGCAGCCTTCGCTGGCAGGCAGCACCAGATCCGGTGCGTTCTGTTCTGCTTCGTCTTCTTCGTTGCAAACCACCTGTACACCATAACGGGATACAACATGTTTTACATTTTCACATTCTTCTTCGCTAAATACATTGTCTGGTACTGGTGTGTCATTCACTTTCATAACCATAACGACTCCTCCATTTCAATGGAAAAATAAAATCTCTTATGTTATTAGTATATCACTTTTTTACAGTAAAACAATAAAAAATAAGAAATGTACTGTATTTTTTTTACTTTACACCACGACACGGCACCGAGGAGTGCAGCAGGAGACTCCAGCCTATGATGCTGACAGCGCCGGCTGCAAAAATCATAAAGCCCAAACCAAATATGATATTGCTCCACATGGATGCACACACCATACCCACACTGCCGAAGATCGTTGCCACGCCGTTGATCAGCGAGGAAGCAGAACCGGTGTCGCCACTCTGCTGCTCCAGCATGATATTGGTGCTGAAGGGTCGGGAAATGGTCCCCAGCAGAGAAAATGGCGCAAAACCGATCCAGAACAGTATCGGCGCCCAGTGTCCTGCCAGCATGAGCATAGCACCGCAAATGACATAGCCAATAAAACAGATATAGGCAAATTTCTTTTTGTTCATACCTGTCAGAAACCGCACATAAATCATGGGGCCGATCATTGACAGTGCCGCGTTGGCTGCAAAGAAATAACTGTATACCTGTTCCGACAAACCAAAATAGGTGACATAAATATAAGACGACATGGAGATGTAGCCCATAAAGGCCAGGTTATACAGCGAGAAAATCAGACATGGTACCATAAAGCTCACGTTTTTTCCTACGGCAAACAAGCGCCCAATGGAGCCGAGCACAGAGCCTTCAAATTTTTCGTTTTCCGGCAGCGTTTCCTGATACAGAATCGATAACAGCAGGCAGGCCAGCCCAGCCCCGGTCAACACCCAGAAGGAACCGCGCCAGTCGGTGAGCAGCAGCAGCATTGCGCCTACCACAGGTGCCAGCATGGGCGCAAGCCCTGCAACGGTCTGCACAATGGCCAGAATGGTCTCTCTCTGTTTGCCGCTGAAGCAATCTTTAATGAGGGCCATCGACACCGCTGTGATGGCCCCTGCACCGATGCCCTGTGCCACACGGGCTGCAATCAGTACAAAAATAGTAGGGGCCAATGCACAAGTCATGCTGGAGGCAGCATATAAGCCAGAGCCAATGAGCAGAATTTTCTTCCGGCCGTATTTGTCACTCATCGGTCCCCAAAATAAGGTTCCCACTGCATAAAAAAAGAAAAAGGCTACCAACGTCAAGTTGGTCAGTGCCGACGACACATGAAACACTTCACTCATGCTGGGCAGCGCCGGTAAATATAAGTCAGTGGACAGTGGAATAAACATATTCATCAGCGTAATGAAAAAAATCAATCCCGGCTTCCCCAAATATTTCTGTTTCTCAATGTTCTGTTGTACATTCATCGCAATGCAATGCTCCTTCCCGATCAGCCAGCGGCATAGTCCACCGATATCCAGCATTTCAAAAATAATCTGTTAAATTACTGTTTCAAAAAAAGAGAGATGCCGCATTGGGCGACATCCCCCTGTCATTTTATTGTATCACCGCGCCGACAGCGCTGTCAAATCTTTATTATAGTGGCGAAAATTCGCTTTCATCGTCTTCTGTTACGCAGGCATCCATGCGTTTGTTATAACCCATTGTGCCTTCTACTGTAGTTTCATTGGCGATCATACCTTCCGCGGCACCAGGTACACGGAAGGTCTTGTTATTCAGCTGAGCCACCGGTACTTCTTCCGGCACTGGCAACTGTGGTACATAGCTGTATGGATACCGGTATGCACGATATACAAATGGTGCTGCATTGTCAAACGGTGCATAGTATTCCCATACGATTTCTTTATCTGCAGTTACTTCAAACATACGGCAGCAGCAGCCTTCTGTGATCAGGGTGTTGCCGTTAGGCAGACGCTGTGCGGAACTGATCAGCTGGCTGTAGAATTTGGTGTTGGCAACCAGATTCATCATGCCTTCTCCGCCAATCAGATGGCCAGTATATTCCCATACGACTTTCAGAGTGGTTGGGTCGATTTCAACAACTCTGGAATAATCCCGCTTATCGGTCTTTGTGCCGTCTTTGCTCATTCTGTCCGGCAGACCGTAACCAGCCCAGCCGCCATTATCAAACATCAGAATATTGCCTTCGCCCGGCAGTCCTTTTGGAATCATGTGGCAGTGATGCTGCCCAATGATCTGTCCGATTGCCCGCAGTTCTTTCGTTTCTGTGAAGTCAGGACCGATTTTCCATACGATCTTGCCGGTTTCTTTATCAATAATACCCATAATGTTGGCTTCGCGGGCATCCCAGATAATGTTTTCCGGTTTGAAGCGTTCATCACCAGCATCGTACCATTTGTTTGGCCCCAGTACGCTCATAGAGTTGATGTGCATCCAGTCGCCCTGGCCACCGCCGTTGGGATGATAGTTCGGATTGCGGAACAGCACATTTTTGGCTGCTTCGGAGAAGCCCAGTTCGTTGAAATGTTTGCTGGCATGCCATTCCCATACAATGTTGCCTTCCCAGTCTACTTCAATAAATACATCATCCAGCAGACGTTTGTCGGAGATCCGTTTGTTGTAGATATCTTCATGGCACAGGATCAGGGTGTTGCCGCTTTCTGTTTTACATTCCATACCTGGTACATAGTAACCTACCGGGTTACCTTCCCGCTGATAGTCATGATGCTGACGGGCCATCCACTGTTCTTCCTGGCCTTCGTCTTTGATCAGTTCTTTTTTGTTGAATTTCCATACTACTTTGCCATCCCAGTCCACCTGAACAACGTCTGTCTGGTCCTGATAAGCAAACTGTGGGTCACGCATCCCCAACGAACCCATTACATAGCCGCCTGGCAGCAGTTTGTTGGGGAAGCCCTGCAGATCACGCCATGTTTTTACAACATTGCCGTTCATGTCGATCAGTACTGCACCGATCCCGTTGATTGGCATCAGTGTGTAACCACTCCATGCCTTTTCCGTATCATAGATTGTTGTCCCCATTGGATATACACTTGGTGTTCCCATTTGAAATTCCTCCTAAAAATTAAATTGTTATATTTACTGTAACAGTCTGATCCTGAATCAGGCAAGTCTGTTTGTACCAGCCCTCCCCCGATCCATGATCTTCTGTTCATTCATGCGTTTACTTTGCAGATAATACAGCAGAAACCTGATGACATCGTTACAAGGAAATTTAGCAGGTTACAGTTACACCTGTTTCATAAATTTTATAGGAATCTTCGCCGTCCTGTACCAGTACTTTTACCTGATATTTTCCAGACAGGCCGGTTTTGTTGATAAAGGTATCCACTTCACGGCTGTCCGCTTTCTGGAAGGTACCTACACACATAGCCTGGAAGTGCTGCGGAACGGTGTTGATTTCATAGCGAACGATATCGCCGTTTTCTGCATACAACAGCACCTGATCGATGGTGTTTTCTTCAAAGAAGCCGTTTACCAGGAAGCGGTCGTCTTCTTCCACAATTTTTGCTTTGAATTCTGCCGGCAGCAGTTTACCGGTTTCTTCCGCTTTTACTTTCATTTTGGTTGCCTTGGTTTCGATCAGACCACCCAGCACAACGCCTTTGCCCAGCTCAATGGTTTCACCGGCATAGTACAGTGGCAGTTTTTCTGCACGGTAGCAGTTGGCTGGCACATGCAGTTCCAGTTTCAGTTCATCGTTCACCAGTTCTGTGGTGATGGAGTTAAAGGTATAGGTGTGTTCTTTGCTCTTCACTGGGTCCATGGCATCCATAACAGCAAATCCGTCGCATGGTTTGCCGTCTTCATAACCGATCCCGCCGGAGTGAACCATGTAGTGACCTTCGTTGTAGTATTCTACATTGCAGATATATGGAGAGAAGAAGTCGGCACCGCGTTCTTTGCCGTACTGCCAGATCTGTTCGATTTCCATTTTTTCTGTGTTGATTCTGTAACGAACGCCGCGGGAGAAATTGTCATGGTTCGGGATCCGTTTTTCTGGATTTTTGGAACGGAAATGACCGTTGTCAAACAGCATGATATCACCATCTGGCAATACCACACAGGCGTGCTGTTCATACTGCCAGTCAAATTTGCTCAGATCGCCAACCGGTTTGAAGAAATATTTCTGCATATCTTCCGGCCACATTTCCGGGTCACCCAGGATCCAGTTCAGTTTGCATTTGCCGTTTTCGTCCAGTTCATAGTCCAGGTTGATCACAGCGTCCTGATGACGGCCAGACAGTGTTAGGCTGTTGGTCTTTTTGTCATACCATACAGCATTGTTGTGGAACCAGTCGTGAGCATCCTGGCTGCCGGAACCGGCTGTTGGATACTGTGGCAGTACATCTTTGTAGTCCCATTTGCGCAGCACTTCGCCGGTGTTTTTATCCAGCAGTACGCAAACATCTTCTACCGTGCCGGAGTACATGTCAAAGGTCAGCATTAAAATGTTGCCATCTTCCATAACGAACTGGTCATGATGATAGCCGCCGATCGGGCTCTGATATTCTTTAAATACTTTCCCGCTGAAAGCCATTTCATAAATACCGGTGGTGAAGTATGGCATTTTCACCAGACGTTCGGTACCGATCAACAGATGACCGTTTGGCATCCGTTTCAGGTCAAAGGCAAAGTTTACACTGGCATACCAGCGCAGATCGCCTTTGTAGTCAAAGCCTACTGGCATGGAACGCATTGCTGCGGTCAGGAAGATCAGGTTGTCGCCCAGATATTCACTGGTGGTTTCCATTTTGGTAGCCAGCGGCACGCCAGGCAGCACCGGTTCGGTCTGAATTTTCACAGTATTCTTTTCGCCGTTTGCTAAAACGATTTCCACTGTGTTTTCATAATCGGCATACAGACCATAGATCGGCAGGATATGCCGTTTGGCAGCCGGGAACCGATGGGTGATATTGCCGGCCGGTTCTTTGCCCAGTACCGTGATGGTTACTTCGCTTGCTGCAGGAATATCAAACAGGATCACTGCAGTCAGCGGGCAGAATTCGTAAGGATTCAGCTTTACCAGCGGATTGGCCAGGGTGTAGTTGCCTGCTTCCAGTTCAGCTAAAAAAGCCTGTTCAGCAGCATACTGACGCTCAATAATGTGTGGAATTTTTTCATAGGTGATTGTTTCCATTAAAATCGCTCCTTTGAAATAAAAATGTATTAAGTAATGCACGCAATGGCGTGAAAAAGAACAGCGCTATGTACTTCACATAAATTTTTCTGTTCCTAATTATAATTATAGTGATTATTTTCTTTTTGCCAATTTCTGAATCCTTATACCCCCCATTGTTGCCGTCAATGGCAACCCCCAAGGCCCCCAATTTATCCCGTTTAATTTTTACTGTAAAATATTTTAAGAAGTGCTATAATAATAATAGCTTTACTTTATTATTTTTATATTGAGTCGCTTATGTCGCACACTGCAGAACAGGAGGAACTTATGCGTCTGGAACATTTTTCGTATATCGTAGAAATTGCCCGCTGCAAATCTATGTCTAAGGCATCCAAAAAATTATATATCACACAGCCTTCGCTCAGTACCGCTATTCAGAATCTGGAAGATGAACTGGGTTTTCAGATTTTTAAACGCTCGGCATCCGGTGTAGCTTTAACAGAAAAGGGCGAGGAACTACTGAAAATTTCCGAAGAAGTGGTCAAGCAGCTGGATCTGGTAAAAGACCTGTCCAATCCGGACAATGAAACAGTTGCCACTCTGAATCTGGCCGCTACGCCAGTGTTCTGCAATGCGCTGATGATCAACCTGATCCAGATGCTGCAGCGGGAGCATCCCCACATCAATGCCAATATCATAGAACTGCGCCCGCTGAAAATTCTGCCGGCGCTGGTTGCCGGCACGGCCGATCTGGCCATTGGCAGCTATTCCTCCAGCACAAAAGAACAGACCTTTCAGGAGGCGGCAAAAAACAATATTGTGATCGAGCCTATTTACGAGGATGAAATGTATTGTTTTCTGCATCGCAATCATCCGCTGGCGCAGAAAAAGTCAGTCACTTTTGAAGAACTGGCTGCTACCAACACCAGCCCCGAATTTTTTAACGACCATGTGCTGATGGACAGCTACGAATGCGTCCGTCCGGATAATCATGAATATACCAGTAATTATTACAGCTTTACCGACCGGGCCAGTATTAAAAAAGCGGTGGCAAAGGGCCTGGCCTACGCTGTGCTGCCCCATCTGATGGCTTATGACGATATTTATATTTCTTCCGGAATGATCATTCCGGTGCCGCTAGCCGATGCCGATGTTGCCTTAACTACATATATTGCTTATTCCTCCCGCAACTCGCTGCCCAAATCGGCAACGCTGACCATCGAACTGATCCGCAAATTGTATCAGGATGCACAGAAGGAACAGGCAAAAACACAGCAGAAAATTGAGCGTCAGACCAAAAATAATCAGTATCTGCTTTACTGATTCTCCATTGCCGGATTATATGCACTTCCTGCCGGCAGCATGCACAGCCTTATCCCGCCGATTGCTTTTTACAAAGGCACCGGCGGTTTTTATATGGCTTACAGACAATTTGTCTGCACACACAAAAGCTGCCACCAGACACAGGTGACAGCCTCTCAGAAACAGATTCTGTATCAACTTTTTTACAGCACTTTTCCTTCAAAATCCAGACGTTTTTTCAGGTCGGTCATCAGCGTTGCAAATTCTTCACAATTCAACGACTGCGCGCCATCACATTTTGCCTGGCATGGATTATTGTGCACTTCGATCAGCAGCCCATCAGCCCCGGCGGCAATGGCAGCTTTGGCCATGGTCGGTACCATCCAGGCATGCCCGGTAGCATGGCTCGGGTCTACTACGACTGGCAGATGGGAATATTTTTTGATCAGCGGAATAGCTGACAGATCCAGTGTATTTCTGGTATAGGTTTCAAAGGTACGAATGCCCCGCTCGCACAGGATCACGTTTTCGTTGCCGCCAGCCATGATATATTCTGCACTCATCAGCAATTCTTCAATGGTATTGGCCAGACCGCGTTTTAACAGAATGGTCTTATTGCAGTGGCCCAGTTCTTTCAATAATTCAAAGTTCTGCATGTTGCGGGCGCCGATCTGAATCACATCTACATCTTCAAACAGATCCAGATGGGCCACATTCATCAGTTCGGACACGATAGGCATACCGGTTTCTTTTTTGGCTTCCTGCAGCAGTTCCAGGCCTTCGGCCCGCATCCCCTGAAACGAGTACGGCGATGTTCTAGGCTTAAAAGCGCCACCCCGCAGCATTTTGGCACCAGCGGCTTTTACCGAGCGCGCCACCTCTAAGATCTGTTCCTCTGATTCTACCGAACAAGGCCCGGCAATCACCTGGAAATAACCGCCGCCCAGTTTCAGGTCGCCGATCTGGATCACAGTATCGTCGGGATGGAACTTACGGTTTGCTTTTTTATAAGGCTCCGACACCCGTTTTACATCCTCCACCAGTTCGTTGGAACGGATCAGCCCCATATCCACGCTGCTGGTATCCCCAACCAGACCTAAAATGGTGGTCATAGAACCAAAGATCGGATTTACCTGTACATTGGCATTGCTTTCAATCCAGCTGGAGATCTTTTTTACCTGATCTTTGCTGGCACCCTGTTTTAAAATAATAATCATTTCATAATCGCCCCTTTCACTGTGATTGTTATTGTAGCCCATTTTTTCGGCTTGTGCAACTGTTTTTACTGGCGGCACAAGGTTCGTGATAGCAAAAAAGACGGCGTCATAAAAATTTTTCTGTCCGGAAACCATC
>CAMFFG010000006.1 GCA_945949655.1 uncultured Peptococcaceae bacterium | reverse complement strand
GTGCTGATGACAGCGGGAGCGGTTATGTCTGGTGCCTTTTTCGGTGAACGGTGTTCTCCCTTATCCTCTGCAGCATTGCTGATTTCTGCCGTCACTGGTGTGGAGCATAACCGGTTTCTGAAAACTTCTTTTAAGATAGGGTTGTTGCCACTGGGCCTGACAACATTGATTTATGCAGTTATGTCCTGGCAGAATCCGATCCAGAACATAGATGCCAATGTGGTGGCAGCTTTACAGGACAGCTTTTATCTGGGATGGCCGGTGATGATTCCCGCCGTTCTGCTGGTGATACTGCCGCTGTGCCGGGTACGGATCGTTCATGTGATCCTGGTAAGTGGAGCAGCCGCTTTTCTGCTGACGGTGAGCGCGCAGCAACAGAGCCTGTTGACGGCGCTGGCAGACTGTGTTGTTGGCTATCAGGCCAGTGCGCCGGCGCTAAAAAATATTTTTTCCGGCGGTGGCGTGGTCTCCATGCTGAATGTGATTTTTATCATTGCACTGGCCAATGGATGTGCGGGAATTTTTCAGGGCACCAATATGCTGCAGCCGTTGCAGCGTTATCTGGATCACATGTTTGAACGACTGCATATTTTTCCATCGCAGATACTGTTGTCCCTGTTTTTGAGCTGTGTGTTCTGCAATCAGACCATAGGAATCACATTGATCACGCAGATGACTTCCAATCTGTATCGACAGCATGATCTGCCTCAGGAAGAGTTGGCTGCCGATTTAAATAATTCGGTAGTTACCATTGCTGCTCTGGTTCCCTGGTCTATTGCCTGTGCAGTACCTCTCTCGGTGATGCATGTAGGGGTCGGAGCGTTGCCTTATAGTGTATTTTTGTATCTGGTGCCTTTGTGTTATCTTCTGGTACGGCGCAAACATTACTGTCGCTCCTGAAAACGAATCCAGAGCAGATGAAAGGTATTTCTTTGTATTTGTCGCATATTTATGATATGATAAAGATAATAAATTGATCAGGAGGGATCACTATGGCATTTTTAGATGATTTCAGCAAGAAACTGACTACGGCTGCAGATCTGGCTGTAGATAAAGCCAAAGATCTGGCGGAGACAGGAAAACTGAAACTGGACATTGCAACAGAAGAAAAAGAGATTCAGAATCTGTACGCTCAGATCGGTAAATCTGTGTACCATCTGGAAAAAGACAATCCGGAAAGCATTTATGTCGCAGAGTGCTTGCATATTACAGAGCATCTGCAGCGGATCGAGGACCTGAAAGAAGAAGCAGAACGGGAAAAACTGTAAGGAACGGGTCAGTATTTTTATGACGCTGCCGTTCTGGGATAGAAAAATACGTAATGGTATGCTATAATACCAAATAGAGTTGTCGCTTGGCGGTTGGTCACTTCCTTTAAAGGAGGTGATGCCTTATGGTAACATGGACAGAATTGTTTACGTTTTGTCTGGTACTGATAGGCCTTGCTTCCTTGTTTCGTAACAAGTAGAGAGCAATAAAAATGCCGCCCTTAGCCGGACGGCAAAACCGTAAATATTCGGACTGACCGCCTCGCTAAAAGCGGCAACTCCTTTATTATCTATATCCTACCACAGTGCAATTTATTCGTCAAGTGATCGCTTGGGGGATGTTTTGTCCGGGTGGGATAAAATTCTTGACTAAAATAGCGCTGTTATGCTAAAATAAACAATAGTCATGCTAGACGGGGAGGTAGCGGTGCCCTGTAACCTGCAATCCGCTATAGCAGGGTTGATGCTTGTCCGAGGGTTGGCTTTGTGGAGTCTGCCCCAGGTAAGTGGTGTTGACGGCTGGGTCCTGCGCAACGCGAACTTATGAACCTTGTCAGGTCCGGAAGGAAGCAGCAATAAGTAAGCACTTGCGTGTGCCGTGGGAGCGCCTGGTTCGAGCTAACTGCCTGGGTAACGTCCGGAAAGTTCAATTCGGAGACAAGTGCATGACTTTTTTATTTTAAGAAAAACAGAGACCATCATTGATTATCATAAGCAATCAGAAAAGACTGTTACATTGACCGCTTTCGCCACAGCAGGCGACGGTTTTGCAACAGTCTTTTTGTTATGATTTCTTTTTTTTGCGATGTTCCTGCAGCGATACTACTTTATTGCGGTTCTGTTTCTTAGACTGCTTATTGGACTTGGGTTTTCTTTTTGCTTCCATCTGTTCCGGGGTATAGCCACAGTTGTACCACACAGGTGTTTTTTCCCAGATGCTGTGCAGTGTTGCCGTAAAGCGTTGCTGTGTCATCTCATCCGGCAGTGTAAAAATGTACTGGCTCAGGTAGTGTACCAGGTCTGGCAGTGGGTTGCCGCTGCGGATCCAGAGTTCAATCGTGAACAGGATATAACCCATGTCTTCTTCTGGATGGAGATAAGGACGAAACTCATTGGCAAAAGCAGCATACAGATTCTCATCAATCAGCTTATATTGATACAGAAGCGTCGCCATCTGTTCGTCTTCCGGCCAGAAAAAGTCAGTGCTGGTCGCCTGCAGTTTCTGCAGGGATTGTATATGCCTCCGGCTTTCCTGATTATCCATCATCAGTTCTGATGACAATAGCCAGCCGTCCTGGAAACAGTAAAGTTCCCGGTCTACAAAAGGAGCTACTGTCTGCTGCAGATCATCCTCGGTCACTGTAAGTCCGGTTATTTTCCTGATTTTCTGTAACAGTTTTTTCACAGGCCACAGGCCATAAAAATATGCTGCTGTCATGCAGAATGTATGCAGGATATCCGTATATTGCAGTTCCAGTATCAGATTTTCCTGGCTCAGCAGCTGCGGGATGATAGAGCGCAATTCCTCTGGTAGTGTGATATAATCCCCACTGGGATCAAAATAGCAGAAACCACAGGAGAGCAGATAGGCGGCATGCAACAGATCATCGCTGGCTTCAAGAGGCATATTGGTGTGGCACAGCACCTCCAGCAGTTCAAGTTCGGGCATCGTCATGGTGAAAAGCTGCTGGGTGATAAGCTCCGGATCAGACAGCATATCTGCCAGCATCTGGACCATCTGATCCTTGCACAGTTTGCTGACGCCGGAAACCTGATAGCGCCGCAGCAGGTCGGCCAGCTCCGGTTTGCGTTGCTGTTTCAGACATTCCTCCAGCGTACAGCTGTTCAGAAAACTTTCGCTGGCGGAGGTAAGCAGCTGGCGAAGCAGGTCCATCTCTTCCGGGTCAGAAGAATCCAGAAGCTGCTGCAATTCTTCCGGGAGTTCCTCGCTGGTCAGGGTCTGCATCAGATGTTCCGGTTCCAGAAAGTTGCGGAGCGACTGATTCCACTCTGCCGGATCCTCCCGGTCCAGTACATTGGTCAGCAGGTAAGAGGTCATACAGAACTCATGCAGTGCGGCTTCCACCTGGTCTTCCCGGAAGGGGACACAGGCGCGGGAGCAGGGCTGATTTTCTCCCTGCCAGCGTTCCAGCTGCAGCGTGTATTTTGGCAATACGGAAGGCGTGTTTTGCCGCGTGATCAGGACCCGATCATTTGGCTGTGCCCCGCGATAATAAAACGCCGTACTGTTTTTCTGAAACAGTCTGGAGATTGGAACGCCCGCAGGGGATAATATTTTTTGCAGACCGGAATATGTAGCAGAACCATCTGTGTAAGCAACTGACGGCTGCTGAGCGGTAATTTCCCAACGGTCTGTCTGCGGCCAGCCAAAACAGATAGAGATAACGGAATTGATCTCATCCAGTACCATAGAATCGGGTATCAGCAGGTCGCGCTGTACCGGTGGTTCTGTATCCGGTAAAATAAATTGTATGTGCAGATGTGTAATCATGTGCTTCTCCTTTGTATGTGTCAGAAAACGATCTGCTGAATTTCAGCAAGGGTACGGATCTCATAATCAGGAACGACAGTCAGGTCTGCTGATTTCCCATGGGGGTTAAACCAGCAGGTGGCAATGCCTGCATCTTTACCGCCTTTGATATCAGAAAACAGGGAATCACCGATAATCAGGGTTTTATGTTTGTCCAGATCCGGGATATGGGCAAAACAGTAGTCAAAAAAGACAGACGATGGCTTAGGCTCTCCAGCGGCTTCGGATACAAACGTATCCAGAAAATATTTTTTCAGGCCGGAACCGGCAATGCGGTTCAGCTGTGTTGCTACATTGCCGTTGGTGGAAAAATAGAGCCGGCAGTAGGGCTGCAGTGCCTGGCAGATCTCTTCTGCGCCGGGAATGGTGTAAAAGCCATTGCCTACATTGACCAGATATTCGTTATTAAAAGCATAACCGTCGTAAGGGATGTTCAGCTCGGCAAATAACTGGGTAAAGCGGCGCTTTAGGATCTGCTGTTTTTCGATCAGACCCTGTTCAAAATCGGACCAGAGCTGGTTGTTAATCTGCTGATAGCGGGCGGTAATGGCTGCGTTCAGCGGAAAACCATGGTCCGAAAAAGTTTTTTTCAGGGCCATTTCCTCTGCCTTGTCAAAGTCCAGCAAGGTGCCATCGGCATCAAATAAAATGGTTGTGTATTTTGGTGTCATAGTATCCTCATACTTCATACTGGTTAAAGCAGTGAATGGCATTCAGTTCTTTGCGGTTTTTTGTGCGAATGGCACCAGACGGATGGCCCACTGCCACCATGACAAAAATACGGCGATCCTGCGGAACCTGCAGTAGCGCTTTCAGCTCGGCTTCATTGAATGCCCCCATAATACAGGTACTTAAGCCCAGCTCTGCAGCCTGCAGACAGAAATGCGCAGTGGCGCTGCCCAGGTCAAACTGCGCCCAGTGATTGGAATCGATCTTTCCCTGGATCTTGGGCATCAGCGTAGCAGGTTCTTCCACAACGGCTACCAGCACTGGCGCCGTTTCAGCAAATTTGTTGATCCCCATAGGGTTGTTGGCAATAGCTGCCGCAGCTTGTCTGACAATCTGCGGGTTATCCAGTACGATAAATTTCCAGGGTTGTGAATTGCAGGCCGAAGGGGCCAGCTGGGCTGCCTGCAGGCATTTCAGCAGATCCTTGCGGTTTACCTCCTGCGTGGTAAAAGCCCGGTCACTCTGTCGGTTGTTGGCCAGTTCCATGAAACTCATATCGATCACTCCTTATGACATTGCGTGTATGCTCTGATAGCAGATGATACAGCTATCAATAGAAAAATAGCCACCGCTGCAGCGGTGGCTATCACAGATACTTAGTTATTTTTGCAAACCTGGTTACCAACTGTGCAGGATGTTTTGCAAGCGGACTGGCAGGATGTCTGGCATTCGCCGCAGCCACCTTTTTTTACAGTACCCTGTAAATTCTGAGCGCTGATTGTTTTAATATGTGTCATGACTATTTCCCTCCTTCATCTTGTTGCCTAAAATCTCTTTTTATTATAGCATGGGCCATTGGCAACAGCAACATTTTTTTCCCGCAGGTTTGCAAAAGACGCGCCACGCAGAAATGAGACAGATTCTATCTACGCTGCGCACAGTTCTGCTGAAAAGATAAAAAAACTTATCCCGCAAACAAATAACCGGTTTTATTTATGTTTTCCAGAATAAATTTTTATTGTTCTGACAGATACGTTAGAACTGGAGAAAATGGTATCATAGATGTAAATTTTAATGAACCGGATCGGTGCAAATTATGCCAGAAACCACGGTGTAAACAGGATGCTGCTATAAAATAAACGGGAAATTAAAATGTTGTTTATTTTATAGTTCTTTGTCGGAAATGTAGCAAAAAACATTGACGATACCGCTGTTGGTCGGGTATCATTAAAAGGATAGAAAAGATTTTATGGTTTTCAATAAACTCGAATGTAAGGAGGTGTTCTGGTTGAAAACAAAGGATATGCTGAAAGACGAAACGATTGTTGGCTCTCCTGTAAAACATCTGGTGGTGCTGGCTTGCGTGCTGTTTGCATTCTGGCTGTTACTGTCCGGAAGATTTGAATTCAAATTTCTGTTTTATGGCGTCCTGACAGCCATCGTTTCGGCCTGGATCTGTGTGCCACTGCTGCTTTTACCGAATGTGGATGGCACGAAGAAATATTTCATTTTTGATGTGAATCTGGGCAAATATGCGATGTACTGGCTCTGGCTGCTGAATGAAGTGGTAAAAGCCAATATCGACGTTGTAAAGGCAACTGTAAAATCTGAAATGGTGATCAATCCGCGGATCATCCGTTTTAGAATTAAAATGGACAATCCTATGGCACTGACGACACTGGCCAACTCCATTACATTAACGCCTGGTACAGTTACTTTAAATGTAACAGAGGATGGTCTGTATGAGATCCATGCGCTGACTGACGGTGCAGCTGAAGGCTTGCTGGAAGGCGGCATGCAGAAACGCGTGGCTGATTTATTTGGTGAACCGTTTATCTACGAAGTCGTAGAGGAAGGAGAAGAACAATAATGAATGCTATTTGGGGTATTCTGATGGTCGCTGTAGTAATTATTATTGGACTTATGCTCCAACGTGTTTTCCAGGGACCAACTATTTATGACCGCATGAATGGTCTGGGCGTGATCGGTGCCGATACAATCCTGCTTCTGGTGTTGTTTGGCTACATTGACGGACGTCCGGATATGTATGTGGATATTGCAATTTCGTATGCGATTTTAGGCTTTATCTGTTCTGTAATCGTGGCAAAATACATGGGAGGGAAAGACGTATGAATTTAGCAATCAATGAGATCATTGCTGTTATTCTGCTGGTTTGCAGTTTATTTTTCTTCCTGGCTTCTGCCATCGGTATGATCCGTCTGCCAGACTTCTACAGTCGGCTGCACGCTTCCGGGAACAGTGAAACCTTAGGGCTGATGCTGTCCTGCCTGGGACTGGTGATCTATGAAGGCCCGACACTGCTGTCTGTAAAGATCGTAATTGTATTTTTGCTGGTATTTCTGGCTAACCCCATCGGGACACACATCCTGGGGAAAGCTGCTCTGAAATCCGGTCATCCTGTTTGGACTAACAAGGATAAGGAGGAATAAGCATGCAAGTATTGATTATTGAAGCGTTGCTGCTGCTGTTTCTGATTTTCATAACAGTCTGCATTTTAATTTCAAAAGATATTTTAGCCTGCACGATCATTTACAGTGCATTCAGTTTTTGCGCTGTGCTGACCTATTTTATGTTTGGCTCTCCCGACGTTGCTTTTACAGAAGCGGTAATCGGGACCATGTCGACCATCTTCTTCGTTGCAGCGCTGAAAAAAGTGGATCGGTGGTGTAAATAACAATGGCAAGAGGATTAACAACCATTCTTATGACAGTCATCACCGTTCTGTTCTGTGCGTGCACGGTATTTTTACCGCCTATTGGCGATCCCAACTCGGCACCGAACCAGCATGTCACACCGTATTACATTGAAAACAGCGCAGAAGATACCGGGTCTCCCAACATTGTTACCGGGACTCTGGCCGACTACAGAGGCTTTGATACATTGTGGGAAACTTCCGTAATGTTTGTGTCCGGTCTGACAGCCTGCCTGATCCTGATGGCAAATACCGAAGAAGGAAAATCGGTGCTGAAAGGCCGGAAAAATAAGAAGGGAGGAGAAAACCGTGGGCAATAACAGATTGAAAAAACCATTTGGTGGTATTGTTCTGGATTCTTCTTTCCGCATTATCATTCCTTTTACACTGGTATACGGAATCTATATCCTGACCCATGGGGAATTCAGCCCCGGCGGCGGCTTCCAGGCTGGTGCACTGCTGGCAGTGGGGATCGTGCTGGTGCGTCTGATTCAGGGCGCGGATAAAGAAAGCTTTAATGTGCCTGGCCCTATCGCCATTGTATGTGCTGGCGTAGGTACCTTTATCTATGCAGCTACCGGCTGGCTGACCCTGTTTGGCGGCGGACAGTTTCTGGATTATTCCTATCTGCCGGTGCCGATGGAGCATCTGGCAGAGCTGCATGCACTGGGGATTCTGATGATTGAAATCGGCGTAACCGTATGCGTTATGATGACAATCATCGATATTATGGATGCAATTATTGAACGTTTAGACGATGACGATAAGGAGGTAGATTACCATGAGTGATGCTAGTACACTGGATGTCATCAATCAATTTCTGGCCACAAAAGGGATCTATTCTCTGGTCCTGATTTTACTGTTCTTAGGGCTGTACGGGATGATCGTCAGCAACAACTATATGAAAAAAATGATGGCAATGAACGTTATGCAGGTTGCGGTTATCTTCTTCTATCTGTGCTTTGCCCAGAAAGAAGGCGGCATGATTCCGATCCTGAATGGAATCACGACCGACCCGAACCTGTATATCAACCCACTGCCGCATGCCCTGATGCTGACGGCTATCGTAGTAAGTCTTGGTACTACTGGGGTTGCCATCGCGCTTCTGATGCGCATTAAAGAAACCTACGGCTCAGTAGAAGAAGACGATGTATTGAGGAGGGCAGATAAATGAGTCAACATTTTCCTGTTTTAATTGTATTACTGCCCTTGACCGCTGCTTTGCTGAGTCCGTTTTTCAGCCTTATGCACAAACAGGCCGGAAAATGGATTGCAATTGCTGCACTGTTTGGTGCATTCCTCTGTTCTGCAGGTCTGCTGCTGCAGGTAACAGCCGATGGAGGCCAGACCATCCATTACTGGATGGGCAACTGGATGCCACCGCTGGGGATTGAATTTGTTGTAGATCCGATCAATGCAGTGATCGTGACCATGATCACCTTTGTGGCACTGTGCACGGCGATCTACAGCACACCTTTTCTGAAAAAATCCAACTGGCTGTACATGGGCGGTTATTACACCCTGATGGCCCTTCTGTGCGTAGGCTTGAGTGGGATGACCCTGACAGGCGACGTATTCAACCTGTATGTATATCTGGAAATTGCCTCTCTGTCCGGCTATGGTCTGATCGCGCTGGGCGGCAACAAAGGTACTCTGGCAGCGTTTCGCTACCTGCTGATCGGTACCATTGGCGCTTCCTTATACCTGCTGGCCATTGGTTTTATGTATTCCATGACCGGTTCTCTGAACATGGCGGATCTGTCTGTTCTGCTGCAGGATAAAATGGATTCTCCGCTGATCATCATGGCACTGGCTCTGCTGATCGCCGCATTCGGCATCAAAATGGCTCTGTTCCCGTTCCATGGCTGGCAGCCGGATTCCTACACCTACTCCCATCCTGGTGCTGCACCGCTGATCTCCGGGGCTATGAGTAAAGTTCCCGCTTATGCAATGCTGCGGTTCTTCTTCTATCTGTTTGGGGCACAGCATCTGTTTGTACAGCACGGGTTGACCGTAATTGGTATTTTGGGTGCAATTGGCATTATCCTTGGTTCGGTAATGGCTATTGCACAGGACGATTTCCGCCGTATGCTGGCTTACTCCAGTGTGGCGCAGATCGGCTACATTGCAGTTGGTCTGGCCATCGGCAGTCTGTATGGTCTGATCGGTGCCATCCTGCATATTGTAAACCATGCCTTTATGAAAGGCTCTCTGTTTATGGTGATCGGCGGCGTGCAGTACCGTTTTGGCGAAGTTCGCATCAGCAAGCTGGGTCAGATCGGCAAAAAAATGCCGTTTACCGTATTCACACTGTGTGTGGCTGCACTTGGTATGATCGGGATCCCGCCGACCGGTGGTTTCTTCAGCAAATGGTATATCATGCTGGGCGCCATGCAGACACAGCAGTATATTTATGTAGCAGTGCTGGTACTCAGTAGCTTGCTGAACGCAGTTTATTTCTTCCGGGTGCTGGAAAATGTATTCATCAATCCAGATCCAGGTCTGAAAGAAATCAATCCTCCTGCAGGAAAACTGGAACTGCCTCTGCAGATGCTGATCCCGATCATCGTGTTTGGCATTGGCATTCTGGCTCTGGGCTTCTGCAACGAAGCGATTGTAGATGGAATTATTAAATTAGGATTGCCGGAGGTGTTCTTAAGATGACAATTACTGATATCAGACCATTTCTGGCGGTAGGGGTATCCCTGCTGGCGGCTTTCCTGATTATGTTCAGCGGGAAAAAACCAAATGTGCGTGAATTCTGGAGCGTGGCAGCCGCTTTCATCAAAGCGGGCCTGATCTTCTCCATGGTACCGGCTGTGCTGGCTGGCAATGTATATGAATATACCTTGTTCCAGGTAACAGACACTCTTGGTTTTACCCTGCGGACAGATGCAGCAGGTATGGTATTTGCCTGCGTATCATCGTTCCTGTATATTCCGGTTTCCTTCTATGCCATTGGCTATATGCGCGGTCATCATGAAAAAGAACAGACTGGTTTCTATGCAGCATTTGCAGTTTGTCTGTCTGCTGCCATCGGGATCGCTTTATCGGCAAACCTGCTGACCTTCTTCATTTTCTATGAGCTGCTGACCATCGCTACCTGGCCTCTGGTTTTCCACGAAAGAAACGAAGAAGCGCGGTTCTCCGGCCGTAAGTATTTAATTTACACGTTAGTCAGCGGTCAGCTGATGCTGGCTGGTATCGTGGCCGTATATGTGATGGCTGGCACACTGGAATTCCAGGCTGGCGGCTTCCTCACCATCGATATGGCTCCAAAATGGGTGCTGCAGATGCTGTTCTTCCTGATGGTGCTGGGCGGTGCTGTAAAAGCCGGTGTAATGCCGCTGCATGGCTGGCTGCCATCGGCCATGGTTGCGCCGACACCTGTCAGCGCGCTGCTGCACGCAGTAGCAGTCGTAAAAGCCGGTGCCTTCTGCGTACTGCGGCTGATCGGTTTTGTGTTCGGTCCGCAGCTGTTGAGTCAGATCGGCGCTGCAACAGTACTGGCCTGGTTTGCAGCTTTCACCATCATCGCATCCTCCCTGA
The DNA here is from genome assembly GCA_945949655.1 of uncultured Peptococcaceae bacterium. Lineage (GTDB taxonomy): Bacteria > Bacillota > Peptococcia > Peptococcales > Peptococcaceae > UBA7185. Next base: position 4,946 of record CAMFFG010000006.1, on the reverse strand, counting down.
TTGCGATGAAACAGGACAACCTGAAACGCCGGCTGGCATTCTCCACCGTCGGTCAGCTGTCTTATGTGGTGCTGGGTGCTGCATTACTGGCTCCACTGAGTATTCTGGGCGCATATTATCATATCGTGGCCCACGCATTAATGAAGATCACCCTCTTTATGTGTGCCGCGGCGATCATTGTAACGGCGCATAAAGATAACATCAGTGATATGCATGGAATCGGAAGAAAAATGCCGATTACCATGGCCTGCTTCACCATTGCTTCTCTGGGGATTGCAGGGATGCCGTTCATCATCGGCTTTATCAGCAAATGGAACCTGGCGCTGGGTGCGTTGCAGGTAAGTCAGCCGTTCTACATTGCCATTCTGATCTGCAGTGCGCTGCTGAGCTTGTCCTACTTGATGCCGGTAGCTTATCTGGCCTTCTTTAAGCCAAATACCAAAGGCGAATTCCAGACCTATGGTGAAGCCAATAAATTTATGCTGATCCCGATCTGCGTGACAGCAGCGTTATCGGTAATTCTGGGTATCATGCCGAACTTTGGTCCACATCTGTATGATCTGGCTTCCATGGCTGCGCAGAGCATTACCCAGGGTTGGATTGGAGGTGGCTGGTGATGCGGTCTTTGAATAAAAAGAAAATCTATATCATCATTGCCATTGTAGTAGCAGTTTCTGTAGTGGCAGAAATTCTGTTTGCACATCCCCATGGTCATAACCTGTGGCACACGATGCCAGGCTTTGATATTATAATGGGTTTTGTTGGCGGCTGGATTCTGATTCTGTTTGCAAAACAGATTCTGGCACCGCTGCTGCAGCGGAACGAAGATTACTACGACGGAGGTGACGGTGATGAATAATATGGTGTTCCATCCTGGTTTGATTCTGATTGCGACCGGGTTCATCGCCGCAATCGTTCCCAAAAGTGTACGAAAATATATTTTAGCAGGTGGTCCATTACTGGCGCTGGCTGCAATGTTCTCTTTATCTTACGGTGCAGAATGGATTGTGCCTTTCATCAATGGCATTGAACTGCATGTGATCGAAGTAGACCGGCTCAACTGGGTATTTGGTCTGATCTTCAGCATGATGGCCACCATTGGCGGCATCTATTCCATGCACAACAAAAGCTGGATGGAAGCGCTGGCCAGCATGTGCTATGCCGGTGGCGCGCTGGGCGTTACCCTGTGCGGCGACTGGATGACCCTGATCTTTTTCTGGGAACTGATGGCAGCATCTTCCCTGTTCCTGATCTGGTGCAACAACACTGCCAAATCCAGAAAAGCCGGTTTCCGCTATCTGCTGGTTCATATGTTTGGCGGTAACATGCTGTTAGCCGGTATTTTTCTGAAAGTATCCGCCGGGGATATGCTGGTAAGCAATATCACTGCAGTTCATGACGCAGCCTTCTGGCTGATCCTGATCGGTGTTGCCGTAAATGCGGCCATTCCGCCAATTCATGGCTGGCTGGTAGATGCGTATCCGGAAGGTACCATCACCGGCAGTGTGTTCCTGAGTTCCTTCACCACAAAGGTTGCAGTTTACTGTCTGATCCGTATTTTTGCGGGAACAGATTTCCTGATGTGGATGGGCGTTATCATGGCTCTGTATGGCGCCTGCTTCGCCATTATTGAAAACGACATGCGCCGTCTGCTGGCTTACCATATTGTCAGCCAGGTAGGGTTCATGGTGGCCGGTGTCGGTATTGGCACCGATCTGGCTCTGAACGGGGCCACAGCCCATGCGTTCAGCCATATTCTGTACAAATCGCTGCTGTTTATGTGTGCTGGCGCTGTGATCTATGCAACCGGTATTCGCAAGATCAATCATCTGGGCGGTCTGGCCAGGAAGATGCCGTTTGTGTTTGTGTGCTTTGTCATTGCAGCCTTCTCCATTTCCGGGATCCCGCTGTTCAACGGCTTTATCAGCAAATCCATCACCATCACAGCTGCCATGGAAGCAGGGCAGCCAGCCATCGAGCTGTTGCTGCAGCTGGCTAGTGTCGGTACCTTCCTGTCTATCACAATGAAAATGATCTACTTCATTTTCCTGCGGGAAGGCAAGGATGTGGAAATCAAGCGGGAAGTTCCAAAAAATATGTATGTGGCTATGGGGATCGGTGCAGCACTGTGTACCATTTACGGGATCTTCCCCAATCTGCTGTATCAGTACCTGCCATTTGAAATGGAATATCATCCGTTTACCGTGGACCATATCGTACAGTACATTCAGTTGCTGGGCGTAGCCATGGTGCCGTTTATGATGTATCTGTCCCACATGGAACCGCACGAACAGCTGACGCTGGATCTGGACTGGTTCTACCGCAAGCCGTTTGTTGGGCTGGTAGTCAGCATTTCCTCGCTGGTTTGCGCTGTGCGTGCAGCACTGGGCGAATTCTGCCGTTCCATCTATGATACCTTCAACTATCTGATGGCGAACCCGCTGCGGTTTTTGTGTCTGGCCCCACGGGCTATGGAGGATACCGAGGAAATTCCGGACAAATATGATGCCGACAGTTATCGTGCTGTGATCGGTGAGCCAATGATCGTGATCATGACGGTATTCCTGCTGGCGGTCGTATTTATCGCTTTTGTGTAATTAAATATCTGTAATTTACAGATTCCTCAGGGATGATCTGGGCTGCGGCCTGGGTCATCCTTTTTGTGTTTCAGATAGGTTATGTCTGGCAGTCTGGAAATGCAGCGGAGGCACTATAAATGAAATAGTAGTTGTGCAGAATGGCATGTTTCCCGTATAAGAAAGACAAAAGCAAAAAGCGAGGTCGTTCATTATGAAATATATTGTTGCACTGGACCAGGGGACTACCAGCTCCCGCGCCATTGTATTTGACCATGAGCAGAATATTGTGGCGGTTGGACAGAAGGAATTTAAACAGATCTATCCGCAGCCGGGCTGGGTGGAGCATGACCCCATGGAGATCTGGGCAACGCAGTACGGTGTATTGCAGGAGGCTCTGATCAAGGCAGGTATCACCATGGCCGATGTGGCCGGTATTGGCATTACCAACCAGCGGGAGACCACCATCGTGTGGGAAAAGGCCACCGGCAAGCCAATCTATAATGCCATTGTGTGGCAGTGCCGCCGCACCGTAGATCTGTGTGACCAGTTAAAAGAAGAAGGATGGACCGATTATATCCGCGACACAACAGGGCTGGTGATCGATGCCTATTTTTCGGCAACCAAGATCAGCTGGATCTTAGACCATGTACCCGGTGCCAGAGAACGGGCCGAGAAAGGTGAACTGCTGTTTGGCACGGTGGACAGCTGGCTGGTATGGAAACTGACCGGCGGAGCTGTACATGTTACAGACTACACCAATGCCTCCCGCACCATGCTGTACAACATTCGGGAGCTGAAATGGGATGACAGACTGCTGGAACGGTTCCGGATCCCTGCCTGCATGCTGCCGGAAGTGCACAACTCTTCTGAAATTTACGGCTATGTGCAGAGCGAAGGGGTTCAGGTGCCCATTGCCGGCATTGCCGGTGACCAGCAGGCGGCCCTGTTCGGGCAGGCCTGCTTTGAGAAAGGTTCGGCCAAAAACACCTATGGCACCGGATGTTTTCTGCTGATGAATATTGGGCGGCAGTATATTGCCAGCCGCAATGGACTGGTGACCACCATTGCCGCCACCATAAACGGTGAGGTGGAATATGCGCTGGAGGGCTCTATTTTTGTCGGAGGTGCTGTGATCCAGTGGCTGCGGGATGAAATGCGTCTTATTGAAACCGCTGCCGAGAGCGAGGCCTATGCGGCAGAACTGCCGGATAACGGCGGCGTATATCTGGTGCCGGCCTTTGTGGGGCTGGGTGCGCCTTACTGGGATATGTATGCCCGCGGCAGCATTTTCGGTCTGACCCGCGGCACAGGGCGCAGCCATATTATCCGGGCAGCGCTGGAGGCCATTGCCTATCAGACCAACGATGTACTGCAGGCTATGGTGGAAGATTCGGGACAGACTCTGACGGAGCTGAAGGTGGACGGCGGTGCATGCCGCAACAATTTCCTGATGCAGTTTCAGTCGGATCTGATCCAGTGTGCAGTTAAACGGCCTGCCGTAACGGAAACAACTGCACTGGGTGTGGCCTATCTGGCCGGTCTGGCCGTAGGCTACTGGAACAGCAAGGAAGAGATTGCAAGACGCTGGCAGCTGGAACAGCAGTTTACACCGCAGATGGCGCCCGATGTTCGGGCAGAAAACTGCAGTGGCTGGAAAAAAGCAGTCAGCAAAGCAATGCATTGGATGGAATAGCATAATAGATAGAATGGAGGAACGCAACATGAGAAAATTTATGGTGGCAGCGGTGCAGATGGATACCCAGAATGACAAACAGGCCAACTGGCAGCAGATGTGCGCTTTTATCGACGAAGCAGTGGTGAAAGGCGCAAAGCTGGTGGCTTTTCCGGAAGTCGTAAATATACTGAGTGAGGACCCTGCCTGTGCAGAGCCCATTCCTGGCCCGACTACGGAATTGCTGATGCAGAAGGCGCGGGAGCATCACATCTGGATCCATGGCGGCAGCATCAGCGAGGTCAACCCGAAAGGTGCCCGCACCTACAACACGACCGTGCTCATTGATCCGCAGGGACACATCGTGGCCCGTTACAGCAAGCTGCACAATTTTGATATGACATTGCCAGACGGCAGCTGTGTGCGGGAATCGGACCGCAAAGAGCCGGGGCATAACATCGTGACAGTAGAAACAGAGCTGGGCCATCTGGGCTTTGCCATCTGCTATGACATGCGCTTTCCGGAGCTGTTCCGGCTGATGACACTGCAGGGCGCACAGATCATTTTTCTGCCGGCCAATTTCACCATGCCTACCGGCAAGGACCACTGGGAACCCATTCTGCGCGCAAGAGCCATCGAACACGGCTGCTACATCATTGCGCCAAACCAGGTGGGCACAAAAGAAAAATTTGTGG
>CAMFFG010000005.1 GCA_945949655.1 uncultured Peptococcaceae bacterium | reverse complement strand
TTTTGATTGCCTGCGTGAATTACAGGGGTGGCCAAGTGATAATCAGGCTGAAGAATTGCTGCTGCTCTGGCAGGAAGAGATAGATGGTTATTTTGATGAGGAAGAACTGCTGCTGTTTTCAGGGGCGGTGAATTATGCTTATGTGACAAAACATTTGCCGGTATGGAGATATCAGCAACTGGAAAAATGGATCAAACTGACCAGAAAACAGATGATGCGTAAAATGCATGTACATGATAATTTTGATCGCACTTTTTATGGGGTAGCCTATCTGAATGGAACAACCGGAAAGTATCAGTTTATATGTAATGCCAATGATAAAGCACTGTATAACCGGGTAAAAGAACTGGATCAACAGGGCATCTTGCATACACCCGTATACCAGAAAACCTATTGGTACAGCAGAAGCAATGATTTATCTACAGTACGAAAAAAATTCGAAACTGATATTCGAGCGCTGATGAATGAAACTTATCTGAAACGGATCACTGCATTACAGAGTCTGCCCAGCGCGATTCCTGTTGCTCTGTGGAATACATGCCTGGAACAGGTGAAGTCACAATGCTCGGATGCAGCGTTAGAAGGGTTGTTATACTGGGGAAAAAGATGGAATATTCAGTAAACGGAATTGCAACAACAGGAACTGGAAATAGCAACTAAAATACTTTTCCCGGTTCCTGTTATTTTGCAAGTGTGGCGAATTATTTTTCCGTGAGCTCTTTGGCGATGATATGCTCAAGTACGTCATAAACATTATGTTGAGCATCTTTACGGCGCAACAGCATGTGATAATTTGGCAGAGTGGGATAGTCAAAAGGCAATGCGATAAACTGTTCTTTTGAGAAGAACTTTTGATACATAATTTGTGAAGTAAAACAGATCGTATTCTCTTCCATGGCCAATTGCTGATGAATCGCCAGATTATCATCCCGGTATAAGATATAGGAACCAGCATCTTTACCAAAATAATCAATGGGGAAAACCCCAAAAATACTTTTAGAGGCCTGGTTGATCTGCTCAAGGGTCAGTATATTATGTTGGGCCAGTTTGGAATCTTTTGAGACTACAGCTACAGATTTATCTTTCATGACGACATTGAATAAAAGACGCTCTGATTCATTTGGTGTAATATTTTTTTCAAGATAGCCATGATTGATAGACCAAACAGCCATATCACAGGAGCCGTTTAGCAAAGAAGGTACTATGATATCGTTGGACACCTCCTTGATAAAAAGCTTTGTGGAAGGAAATGTAAGAGAAAAAGCTCTGATGATAGAAGGCATACTGTCAGCGAGTAAGACGGAAGAGATGTATAAAGTCAACTTTTCAGGTGGAGCCAGATTAGATGATTCTCTTCCCAAATTGTGCAGCAACTCCTGATAAGAAGTCTGCATTTCTTTTGCAAATTGTAATACAAATTGTCCGTCTTTTGTGAAAGAAACTCCCGTTTTTGAACGGTTAAAAATTTGAATATTCAGTTCTTTTTCCAGTTGTTTGATGCTGTACGAAACGCTCTGCTGCGTGGTATAATGCCGTTCGGCAGTCTGATTGAATGAATGCGTTTGTGCCAGATCCAGAACCAAAAGAAGTTGATCAAGATGCATAAAAATCTCCTTATCTACAAAACAAGAAATCTGACAGAACGAAAAAGACAACATATATAATCATTTTTATTCTAATTATAGCAAAAACGAAAAAGTTTATCAATGAAGGCAGTTTGTAAATTGTTTTGTAGCCAAGCAAAAAGGTTTCAATTTTTATTTGTGGTCAATTTCATTTTTTTGTTGACAGGATTATACGGTTATGCTAAACTAGATAGGCGTGAAAAATAGGTATCACAATAGCCTTTTTTATAGAATTTCTTTTGGGAGGTGTTTTGAAATGCGCGTTGGAGTTACTTTGGCTTGTACTGAATGCAAAAGACGTAACTATAGTACTGTAAAGAACAAAAAGAATAATCCAGATAGAATTGAGTTGAAAAAATACTGCCCATTTTGTAAAACTCACACATTACACAAAGAAACTAAATAAGGTAGGATGAGTGCCGAATGAGTGAAAAACAACCTGAAAAAAAAGTTGGTTTCTTTGCAAAAGCCAAAAGATCCAGTAAAGCCTCTCTGAATGAATTAAAAAAGGTTCACTGGCCTACAAAAAAAGAGCTGATTACCTATACAAATGTGGTACTGGTAACAGTCGTAGTGATTGCGGCTCTGATTTGGATTGTAGATTCTGTTGTAGGTAAAGTTTTTGGTTTATTAATTTAAGTTAGGGGCCTGATTTCATGGAAGAAAAAAGATGGTATGCGGTCCATACCTATTCAGGTTACGAAAATAAAGTAAAAACCAACTTAGAAAAACGAATCGAATCTATGAATATGGAAGATTATATCTTCCGGATCATGGTGCCAACAGAAGATGTTGAAGAAAAAAAGAATGACAAAGTAAAAATTAATAAACGAAAAGTCTTTCCGGGATATGTTCTGGTGGAAATGATCATGACAGACGATTCCTGGTATGTTGTACGCAACACCACAGGGGTGACTGGCTTTGTAGGGGCCGGAACAAAAGCTGTTCCACTGCAGGAAGGTGAAGTGAAAGCTTTGCTGCGCCAGCAGGGACTGGAAGATGCCAGACGGGAAACGGATTATGAAATTGGTGATCATGTTGAAATTTTAGATCCGTCGTTCCGTGGTATGGTTGGACGAGTTAGCAGTATCGATATGGAAAAAGGAAAGGTCACTGTGGAACTTTCTCTGTTTGGTGGCCGTGAAACCCCTGTCGATCTGGATTATGACCAGGTTTTTAAAGTTTAGATATGAATTTCATATCTAGTTTTTAGTGGGAGGGAAACCCCCGTTATACCACATTCTGTTTAAGGAGGTGCACCAATAATGGCAAAAAAAGTCGTTGGTTTTGTAAAACTGCAGGTGCCTGCAGGGAAAGCGAATCCTGCACCACCAGTTGGTCCTGCATTAGGTCAGCATGGTGTAAATATCATGGGATTCTGTAAAGAATTCAATGAAAGAACAAAAAATCAGGCAGGCTTGATTATCCCTGTTGAAATTACTGTTTACGCAGACCGTTCTTTCAGCTTCATCACCAAAACTCCACCAGCTGCTGTATTACTGAAAAAAGCAGCCGGCATTGAAAGAGCTTCTGGCGAACCAAACCGTAAAAAAGTTGCAAAAGTTCCTGCTTCTAAAGTAAAAGCAATTGCAGAAGAAAAAATGCAGGACCTGAATGCTGCAAGTCTGGAAGCCGCAATCAGCATGATTGAAGGTACAGCTAGAAGCATGGGTATTGAAGTCGTAGAAGACTAGTCGTTTTCTATTGTTTAATGACGTGGGAGGAGTATTCCGCAGAACCACTGAGGAGGAAGAAAGAATATGCCAAAACATGGTAAAAAATATGTAGAAGCCAGCAAATTAGTAGACAGAACTGTTCAGTATGAAGTAAGTGATGCTATTGCACTGGCGAAAAAAACTGCTACTGCTAAATTTGATGAAACAGTGGAAGTTGCATTTAGACTTGGCGTTGACCCAAGACAGTCTGATCAGCAGATCCGTGGAGCAGTTGTTCTGCCACACGGTACTGGGAAAAGTCAGACCGTACTGGTTTTTGCAAAAGGTGAAAAAGCCAAAGAAGCAGAAGCTGCCGGTGCAGATTTTGTTGGTGCAGAAGATATGGTTGCAAAAATTCAGGGCGGCTGGTTCGGATTCGATGTTGCTGTTGCAACGCCTGACATGATGGGTGTTGTTGGTAAGATCGGTCGTCTGTTAGGGCCAAAAGGTTTAATGCCAAACCCGAAAACAGGTACTGTAACCATGGATGTTACCAAAGCTGTAAATGAAGTAAAAGCTGGTAAAATTGAATACCGCGTAGATAAAACCGGTATTATTCATGCTCCAATCGGGAAAGCTAGCTTTGAACAGACCAAACTGGAAGAAAACTTCAAAACTCTGGTTGATGTGCTGATTAAAGCAAAACCGGCCAGCCAGAAAGGTCAGTACATTAAGAGCGTATCTGTTTCCGCAACAATGGGCCCTGGTGTAAAAATCAATCCATTAAAACTGCAATAGTTTTATTGACAAGTAAGAATGAAACATATATAATATGAATGCTTAACTGAATAGATTTTCGCTGTAGACAGTAGGTGTCATCAAGACTTAATTCCCTACCGAGGCCATTGTTGCTATGCAATTTCTGCCTTTGTGTTTCTACGCAAAGGCTTTTTATATGGTCGGTCAGTAATTTCAGTTCTGTATTGATTCTAATACGCTCGTTAGGAGGTGCTGAAATGGGTAGCTTAGAAGGAAAAAAAGCCATTGTAGCTGAATTGGTTGAAAAATTCAATTCCGCGAAAACAATTGTAGTTGTAGATTATCGTGGTTTAACTGTAGCACAGGCTACAAAATTAAGAAAACAGCTGAGAGAAGCAGGTGTAGATTACCGCGTTGTAAAAAATACACTGTTAACAATCGCAGCGAAAGAAGCTGGTGCAGAAGCGCTGGTACCAACTTTTAAAGGTGTAACTGCCATTGCATTTGGCGGTGAAGATCTGATTGCGCCTGCACAGATCATCTCGAAATTCTCCAAGGAAAATAAAATCCTGGAAATCAAAGGTGGTCTGCTGGAAGGCGAATATCTGGATCAGGCTGGCGTTGTCGCTCTGGGTGAACTGCCATCGAAAGAAGTCCTGCTGGCTCAGGTTGCTTCTTGTTTCCAGGCTCCAATCCAGAGAATGGCTTATGTGCTGGAAGAAGTACGCAAATCCAAAGAAACTGCGTAAGACAATGTGCGTAGTTGTATAAATTAAATTTAAAATAGGAGAGATTACAATGTCTAAAATTCAAACAATCATTGATACAGTAAAAGAATTATCTGTTATCGAATTATCCGAATTAGTAAAAGCTTTTGAAGAAGAATTCGGTGTAAGTGCAGCTGCTCCTGTAGCTGTAGCTGTAGCTGGCGGTGCTGCTGCTCCTGCTGAAGAAGAACAGACTGAATTCGATGTAATCCTGACTGCTGCTGGCAGCAACAAAATTGCTGTTATCAAAGTTGTTCGTGAAATCACCGGTCTGGGCCTGAAAGAAGCAAAAGAAGTAGTTGATGGCGCTCCAAAACCAGTAAAAGAAAAAGTAGAAAAAGCTGAAGCTGACGAAATCAAAAAGAAACTGGAAGATGCAGGTGCCAGCGTAGAAGTAAAATAAGCTTCTCACTGAAAAAATTTCCGAAAAAGAGAAAGGGCATTTATTCGATGTGCAAACAAAGAGTAAGTGCTCTTTATTTTTCGGGAAACATACAGCTGAAATGCGCGGACAAATGTAGCAGTGTGAAAAATTTAGATAAATCGTCCTTTTGCTTGTAAAAAAGTGGTTTACAAATTACATAGATTGTGATAGCATATAAGAATATGACTAATAATAAAATGGCTGGACTTTGCAAAGAATAAACCAATCTGTTCCTGGCAAAACTAGTTAGATAGAACCTGTAGCAAGGATTTTCCTTGCTTTGCTTGGTTTATCCGAGGGTTAGCAGAAAAGTGTTTTACTCTTTGGAATAGAAACGTTGATTAAAAAACTTTAAGGGGTGAGGAGCATTGGTCAATACGACACATGCACTAAGAGAAAGGCATAGTTTCGCCAAGATCGAAGAGATCATGGTTATGCCTAATTTAATTGAAGTTCAACGAAATTCCTACAAGTTATTTCTGGAGGAGGGATTAAAAGAAACCTTTTCGGAAGTTTCTCCCATCCAGGACTTTACAGGAAACCTGGTCCTTGAGTTTGTAGATTATAGTTTGGGTGAACCCAAATATGATGTGGATGAATGCAAGGAACGTGATGCCACCTATGCTGCCCCTCTGCGCTTAAAAGTTCGTTTGATCAATAAAGAAACAGGGGAAGTAAAAGAGCAGGAAGTATTTATGGGAGACTTCCCGATTATGACCACCAAAGGTACCTTTATTATTAATGGGGCCGAACGTGTTATTGTCAGTCAGCTGGTTCGTTCTCCCGGTGTATATTATTCAGAAACCATTGATCAGACCGGGAAAAAACTGTACGGCGCTACCATTATTCCAAATCGTGGTGCCTGGCTGGAATTCGAGACCGATGCAAATGATAACTTGTTTGTAAGAATCGACCGTACCAGAAAACTGCCGGCAACGGTGCTGCTGCGTGCGTTGGGCTATCCCAGCAATGGACAGATTCTGGAGCTGTTTGATAACGATGAACGGATTCGTATGACACTGGAACGGGATCACACCGAAACAGAAGGGGAAGCACTGGTAGAAATCTATAAACGTCTGCGTCCGGGCGATCCTCCAACAGTGGAAAATGCTAGAACGTTATTGAATTCTTTATTCTTTGATCCAAAACGGTACGATTTTGCTAAAGTTGGCCGTTATAAGGTAAATAAAAAACTGGGTCTGAACATTGACCCAACTAAAAAAGTAATTACACATGAAGACATTATTGAGACCATTCGCTATCTGCTGGATCTGATCAAAGGGGTGGAAGGTCATACCTCTGATGATATCGACCATCTGGGCAACCGGCGGATCCGTTGCGTGGGCGAACTGCTGGAGAACCAGTTCCGTATTGGTTTGGTCCGTATGGAACGTGTAATTCGGGAAAGAATGACCATTCAGGATACGGAGAATGTAACACCACAAGGCTTGATCAATATCCGGCCTGTTGTTGCTGCAATCAAAGAATTCTTTGGATCCAGCCAGCTGTCTCAGTTTATGGACCAGATTAATCCATTGAGTGAACTGACCCATAAAAGAAGACTGAGTGCACTGGGGCCTGGTGGTTTAAGCCGCGAACGTGCAGGTTTCGAAGTGCGTGACGTACATCCATCTCACTATGGTCGTATGTGCCCGATTGAAACACCGGAAGGTCCGAACATTGGGCTGATCAACTCGCTGAGTACTTACGCAAAAATCAATGAATATGGGTTTATTGAATCGCCATACCGTAAGGTTGATAAAGAAACCGGCATTGTAACAGAAGAAATTGAATATCTGACAGCCGATGTAGAAGATAAATATGTAATTGCGCAGGCCAACTCTCCACTGACTTCAGATGGCCGATTTGCAGAAAAGAAAGTAAATGCCCGTTATGGGGAAGCCAATGTTGTGGTAGACAGCGAAAAAGTGGATTATATGGACGTATCTCCAAAGCAGGTGGTCTCCATCGCCACTGCTATGATCCCATTCCTGGAACACGATGATGCAAACCGTGCACTGATGGGTGCCAACATGCAGCGTCAGGCTGTGCCTTTGCTGCGGACAGATGCACCGTATGTAGGAACTGGTATGGAATATCGGGCTGCCTATGACTCTGGTGTTATGGTGATTGCAGAAAATGCTGGTACTGTTGATTATGTATCGGCCCGTGAGATCGTCATTAAACGGGCGGATGGCAATAAAGACCGCTACAAGCTGACCAAGTTTGAACGGTCTAACCAGGGTAGCTGCATTAACCAGAAACCGCTGGTAAGAAAAGGCCAGGTGGTAGAAGCTGGCGCAATTCTGGCTGATGGTCCATCTACAGATCATGGTGAACTGGCATTGGGCCGCAATGTGCTGATCGCTTTCATGAACTGGGAAGGCTACAATTACGAAGATGCTGTTCTGCTCAGTGAAAAACTGGTAAAAGAAGACTATTATACATCGATCCACATTGAAGAATACGAATGTGATGCCCGCGAAACAAAACTGGGGCCTGAAGAAATTACCCGCGATATTCCGAATGTAGGGGAAGAAGTGCTGAAAAATCTGGATGAACGGGGTATCATTCGTGTAGGGGCGGAAGTACGGCCTGGTGATATTCTGGTTGGTAAAGTAACACCAAAAGGGGAAACCGAACTGACTGCCGAGGAACGTCTGCTGCGTGCTATCTTTGGAGAAAAAGCCCGTGAAGTAAGAGATACTTCTCTGCGTGTACCGCACGGGGAACAGGGAATTATCGTAGATGTAAAAATCTTTACAGCGGAAAACGGCGATGAGATGTCTCCGGGTGTAAATCAGGTTGTACGGTGCTATATCGCCCAGAAGAGAAAAATCTCTCAGGGGGATAAAATGGCTGGCCGTCACGGTAACAAAGGGGTTGTTTCCCGCATTCTGCCTGAATGCGATATGCCGTTCCTGGAAGACGGGACCCCAATTGAAATTGTACTGAACCCATTGGGCGTACCATCTCGTATGAATATCGGGCAGGTACTGGAAGTACACTTGGGCATGGCTGCGAAAGCTTTGGGCCTGCATCTGGCAACACCGGTATTTGACGGCGCTTCGGAACAGGATATTCTGGATATGCTCAAAAAAGCCAATGAAGTTAGTGACATGGAATATCCGTTATCGGGTAAATTTGTAGTGCGGGATGGTCGTACCGGTCTGCCTTTTGATAATCCGGTAACTGTGGGTTATATGTACTATCTGAAACTGGCTCATCTGGTTGATGATAAGATTCATGCCCGTTCTACCGGGCCGTATTCTCTGGTTACACAGCAGCCACTGGGTGGGAAAGCTCAGTTCGGTGGTCAGCGTTTCGGGGAAATGGAAGTTTGGGCCCTGGAAGCTTATGGTGCCGCCTACACATTGCAGGAAATCCTGACCGTGAAATCGGATGATATCGTAGGTCGTGTAAAAACCTATGAAGCAATCGTAAAAGGAGAAAATATTCCGGAACCAGGTGTGCCGGAATCCTTCAAAGTATTGATTAAAGAACTGCAGAGTCTGTGCCTGGATGTCAAGATTCTGAACGAAAACGATGAAGAAATTGAAATCGGCGAAGATGATGATGATATCGTAGAAACCGCAAAAGAACTGGGCATTGAACTGCCGGCAGAAAAGGCCAAAGAAAATGCCGAAGAATCTGGGGAATTCAGCAATTTCCTGATTGAAAATGAAGACGGAGAGCTGGAAGAACCGGAACCGGATGAAGACATGATTGATGACGATATTAGTCTGGATCTGGATTTTGATGTAAATGATGATTTGGACAATGTCGGTGATTTCATTTTAGATGATGAATTTTAATCGAAACAGATTTTGGGAAGGGAGAGAGCCCTTTGTTAGATGTTAATAACTTTGACCGAATGAGAATTGGCTTGGCGTCTCCAGAACAGATCCGGGAGTGGTCCAGTGGAGAAGTTAAGAAACCAGAAACAATCAATTATCGTACGTTAAAACCGGAGCGGGATGGCTTGTTCTGCGAACGGATTTTCGGGCCGACAAAAGACTGGGAATGTAACTGCGGAAAGTATAAACGAATTCGCTATAAAGGCGTTGTATGCGATCGCTGCGGCGTAGAAGTAACTCGTTCCAAAGTAAGAAGAGAACGGTTGGGCCATATTGAACTGGCTGCTCCATGCTCTCATATCTGGTATTTCAAAGGTATTCCGAGCCGGATGGGGCTGCTGCTGAATATTTCGCCCAGACAACTGGAGAAAGTAATTTATTTTGTTTCTTATATTGTGCTGGATGGCGGAGATACGCCGCTGGAGAAAATGTCTCTGCTGACAGAGAGTGAGTATCGGGACAACAAAGAAAAATACGGCAATGGGTTCCGAGCCGGGATCGGGGCAGAGGCTATTAAAGAACTGCTGGAAGATCTGGATCTGGAACAGCTATATGAAGAACTGAAAGAAGAAATCCGCACCACCACCGGACAGAGAAACATCAAGGCTGTCCGTCGGCTGGAAGTGGTGGAAGCATTCCTCAAATCGAATAATAAACCGAGTTGGATGATTTTAGATGTGCTGCCGGTTATTCCGCCGGAAATCCGTCCAATGGTTCAGTTGGATGGTGGCCGTTTTGCTACCTCGGATTTGAATGATCTGTATCGACGGGTTATCAATCGTAACAATCGCTTAAAACGATTGCTGGATTTAGGTGCACCGGATATCATTGTTCGCAACGAAAAAAGAATGCTGCAGGAAGCCGTAGATGCGCTGATCGATAATGGCCGTCGCGGCAGACCAGTTACAGGACCGGGCAACCGTCCACTGAAATCGCTGAGCGATATGCTGAAAGGGAAACAGGGTCGTTTCCGTCAGAACCTGTTAGGAAAACGTGTTGACTACTCTGGCCGTTCTGTTATCGTGGTAGGGCCGGAACTGAAAATGCATCAGTGCGGTCTGCCAAAAGAAATGGCAATCGAATTATTCAAACCCTTTGTCATGAAAAAACTGGTCAATGAAGGGTATGCCCATAATATCAAAAGTGCAAAACGTATGGTGGAACGGTTAAAACCAGAAGTATGGGATGTGCTGGAAGATGTTATCAAAGATCATCCGGTATTGCTGAACCGTGCTCCTACCCTGCACAGACTGGGGATTCAGGCATTTGAACCAGTGCTGGTAGAAGGCCGTGCACTGCGCCTGCATCCACTGGTATGTACTGCTTACAATGCAGACTTTGACGGTGACCAGATGGCGATTCACGTACCGTTATCTGCTGAGGCACAGGCGGAAGCCCGCATCCTGATGCTGGCCGCCAATAATATTCTGAATCCGAAAGATGGGAAACCGGTAACAACCCCGACACAGGATATGATTTTAGGTTCCTATTATCTGACCATTGACCGGGATGGTGCGCTGGGCGAAGGCAAAATTTTCAAAGACGATACGGAAGCTTTACTGGCTTATGATGCCGGCGAAGTGCATCTGCAGGCAAAGGTTCTGATTCGTCAGCCCGATGGCAGCCGTCTGGAAAAAACCGTTGGGCGCGTCATTTTCAATAATGTGATCCCACCGGAAGTTGGCTATATCAATGAAACAGTGGGTAAAAAAGGTTTAGGCAAAATCGTTGCAAAATGCTACAAAAAACTGGGCGCTTCTGCAACAGCAAATATGCTGGATGGCATTAAAGCACAGGGCTACAAATATTCCACACAGGCTGGTTTTACAGTGGCATTCAGTGATATTATCGTTCCTGATGAAAAAGCAGATATTTTAGCTGCTTCTGACGCAGAGGTAGAACGGATTGAACAGAAGTTCCGCCGTGGTCTGATTACAGAAGAAGAACGGTACAATCTGGTTATCAAAGTGTGGAACAAAGCCACTAAAGATGTTACTGACGCTTTGCTGCAGAATCTGGACAAATTTAATAATATTAATATGATGGCTACTTCCGGGGCCCGTGGTAATAACCAGCAGATCCGTCAGCTGGCCGGGATGCGTGGCCTGATGGCTGACTCTACTGGTCGTACCATTGAATTGCCGATCAAGGCAAACTTCCGGGAAGGGCTGAATGTACAGGAATACTTTATTTCTTCTCATGGTGCCCGGAAAGGTCTGACCGATACAGCGCTGCGTACTGCCGACTCCGGTTATCTGACCAGACGTCTGGTTGATGTTGCGCAGGAAGTTATCGTGCGGGAAGACGACTGTCATACCGATAAAGGCTTATTGGTAGAAGCAATCAAGAGCGGTAATGAAATTATTGAACCGCTGGAGGAACGAATTGCTGGTCGTTATGCCCTGGAACCGGTTATTCATCCGGAAACAGGGGAAGTCATGGTTGGTGCCAATGAAGAAATTACCGATGATCTGGCTGCTGAAATTCAGAAGGCTGGCATAGAACAGGTTGTAATTCGCAGTGCCCTGACCTGCAAGAGCCGTTATGGGATCTGCCGCAAATGTTATGGCCGTAATTTGGCTACCGGTGGCCATGTGGATATCGGGGAAGCAGTTGGTATTATTGCTGCCCAGTCTATCGGGGAACCTGGTACACAGTTAACCATGCGTACCTTCCACACAGGTGTGGTTGCAGGGGACGATATTACACAGGGTCTTCCTCGTGTTGAAGAACTGTTTGAAGCAAGAAAACCGAAAGGCCAGGCAATTATTGCCGAAGCTGATGGTGTTGTGCATATTCAGGATATCAAAAATCGCAAAGAGATCACCATTACCGGCGGTGAAGGTGAGGCGCAGGTTTATGCAGTGCCGTATGGTGCCCGCATGAAAGTCAACGATGGTGATATTGTAGAGGCTGGCCAGGAATTGACAGAAGGCTCTATCAACCCACATGATCTGTTAAGGGTGAAAGGCCCTCTGGGTGTTCAGATGTATCTGCTGCGTGAAGTGCAGAAGGTTTACCGTCTGCAAGGGGTAGATATCAATGACAAACATATTGAAGTTATGGTTCGTCAGATGCTGCGGAAAGTAAAAGTAGAAGACCCAGGCGATACCAATCTGTTGCCAGGCGGTCAGGTCGATGTATTTGACTTTGAAAGCGAAAATGAACGGGTACGGGCCGAAGGCGGCCAGGAGGCCATCGGCAAAACAGTATTGCTGGGGATCACAAAAGCATCTCTGGCTACCGATTCATTCCTGTCGGCGGCATCCTTCCAGGAAACCACCCGCGTGCTGACTGATGCCGCAATTAAAGGTAAGGTGGATCCGCTGCTGGGTCTGAAGGAAAATGTAATTTTAGGGAAACTGATTCCAGCTGGTACCGGCATGAGCCGTTATAGAGGAATTAAAGTTGTAAATGAGGAAGAAAAACCTGATTTTGTTCTTTAATTTTACTTGACAGACTGTATGAATTATGATAAACTACAGAAGTTCGCGTAGGGATTTTAACATTCATATAAACAAAAGCTGTGCTCAAAGGGGCACAGCTTTTGTAGGGCTTCATCGCGATACGCCCGTAAGCGTTGTTTAAAATTTACTTATTTTTTTAATCTTGAGGAAGGAGGTGCAGAGCATGCCAACAATCAACCAATTGGTTAGACAAGGCAGATATGTAGCAGAAAAAAAATCTACTGCTCCTGCATTAAAAAATAATCCACAGAAAAGAGGAGTATGTACAAGAGTATATACTACCACACCAAAAAAACCTAACTCTGCGTTACGTAAAGTAGCCCGTGTAAAATTAACAAACGGCATTGAAGTAACAGCTTACATTCCAGGGATTGGTCACAACTTACAGGAACATAGCGTAGTTCTGGTAAGAGGCGGCAGAGTAAAAGACCTGCCAGGGGTTCGTTATCATCTGGTTCGTGGTACTCTGGATGCAGCCGGTGTGAATGACCGTAATCAGGCTCGTTCCAAATACGGTACAAAGAGACCAAAAGCAAGCAAAAAATAATTTCGTAGCTGTTTGAAGTAAAGCAGAGAGGGGGATACTATGTCCAGAAAAGGTGCAGCTCCAAAAAGAGAAGTTTTAGCTGACCCAATTTACAATAGTAAAAAAGTTACCAAACTGATCAACCAGATCATGTTAGACGGTAAAAAAGGTGCAGCTGAAAAAGCAGTATATGGAGCTTTCGATATTATCGCTGAAAAAACCGGAAAAGATGCTTTGGAAGTTTATGAAGAAGCTCTGAAAAATGTTATGCCGGTATTAGAAGTAAAAGCTCGTCGTGTAGGTGGTGCCAACTATCAGGTGCCAATTGAAGTAAGAGCTGATCGTCGTCAGACATTAGGCATTCGCTGGATTGTTATGTTTGCTCGTAAAAGAGGCGAAAAAACAATCGAAGTGAAACTGGCCAATGAATTAATGGATGCCGCAAACAATATGGGTGGCGCTGTTAAGAAAAAAGAAGATACACACAAAATGGCAGAAGCAAACAAAGCTTTCGCACATTATCGTTGGTAGGATGTTACTGTTAACTTAAAAAGGAGGAAAAACGGTGGGTAGAGCCTTTCCTTTAGAAAAAACCAGAAATATTGGTATCATGGCCCACATTGATGCTGGTAAAACCACCACAACCGAACGTATCCTGTATTATACAGGTCGCGTGCACAAAATCGGTGAAGTTCATGATGGCGCAGCTACCATGGACTGGATGGTACAGGAACAGGAAAGAGGTATTACAATTACCTCTGCTGCTACAACAGCTCAGTGGCGTGGCCACCGCATCAACATCATCGACACTCCGGGTCACGTAGACTTTACAGTAGAAGTAGAACGTTCTCTGCGTGTGCTGGACAGTTCCGTTGGGGTTTTCTGTGCAGTAGGTGGTGTTCAGCCTCAGTCCGAAACTGTATGGCGTCAGGCTGATACTTACGGTGTACCAAGACTGGCTTATGTCAATAAAATGGACAGAACTGGTGCGAACTTCCTGAGCGTTGTTGAACAGATTAGAGAACGTTTGGGGCATAATGCTGTTGCGATGCAGTTGCCAATCGGTGCAGAAGATAATTTCACTGGTATCATTGACTTGGTAACCAATAAAGCACACATGTTCACCGATGATATGGGTACTTTTGATGAAGAAGAAATTCCAGCAGATTATGCAGAATTGGCTGCTGAATACAGAGAAAAATTAGTGGAAGCTGCTGCTGAAACTGATGAAGAATTAATGATGAAATACCTGGAAGGGGAAGAACTGACAATCGATGAGATCAAAGGTGCGATCCGCAAAGCTACCTGCGAAGTAAAAATGATTCCAGTATTCTGCGGTTCCTCTTTCAAAAATAAAGGTGTTCAGATGCTGCTGGATGCAGTAGTTGATTACTGCCCGGCTCCAACCGATATCCCAGCAATCAAAGGCACACTGGAAGATGGTACAGAAACCGAACGTCATGCAAGTGACAGTGAACCATTCAGTGCACTGGCTTTTAAAATCATGACCGACCCGTATGTAGGGAAACTGACATTCTTCCGTGTTTACTCTGGTACACTGGCATCCGGTACCTATGTACTGAACTCTACAAAAAATAAAAGAGAAAGAATCGGCCGTATCCTGCAGATGCATGCAAACCACAGAGAAGAAATCGACATGGTATATGCTGGTGATATTGCCGCAGCCGTTGGCTTGAAGGATACTGGTACAGGAGATACATTGTGTGCAGAAGATGCTCCAATTATTCTGGAATCCATGGAATTCCCAGAACCGGTTATCAACATTGCAATTGAACCAAGCACAAAAGCAGACCAGGAAAAAATGGGTATTGCGCTGGCAAAACTGGCTGAAGAAGACCCAACCTTTAAAACTTATACCGATCAGGAAACCGGTCAGACCATTATTGCTGGTATGGGTGAATTACATCTGGACATCATTGCTGACCGTCTGAGACGTGAATTTAAGGTAGAATGCCAGGTAGGGAAACCACAGGTTGCTTACAAAGAAACCATTCGCAAAGCAGTAAAAGCAACTGGTTTGTTCAAACGTCAGTCTGGTGGTCGTGGTCAGTATGGTCACGCAGTGATCGAGCTGGAACCACTGGAACCAGGTACAGGATTTGTATTCGAAAGCAAAATTGTCGGCGGTGTTGTTCCAAAAGAATATATCGCTCCAATCGAAGCTGGTATCCGTGAAGCAATGCAGAATGGTATTTTAGCTGGTTATGAAATGGTGGATATCAAAGCTACATTAGTAGATGGTTCTTACCATGAAGTTGACTCTTCTGAAATGGCATTTAAAATCGCAGGTTCCATGGCATTCAAAGAAGGGGCTGCGAAAGCAAACCCGGTTCTGTTGGAACCGATTATGAAAATCGAAGTTACAATCCCAGATGAATACATGGGTGATGTAATGGGCGATATGAATGCTCGTCGTGGCAGAATCGAAGGTATGGAAGCAAAAGGTAACGCTCAGATTATCAGAGGCTTTGTTCCGCTGTCTGAAATGTTTGGCTATGCAACCGACCTGCGTTCTAAAACACAGGGCCGTGGTCTGTACACCATGCAGTCTGACCACTTTGAAGAAGTTCCAAAATCCGTAAGCGAAGAAATTATCGCAAAACGTAGAGGCTAATCGTCTCACGTAATATAGAGGAGGAAGAAAAAATGGCAAAAGAAAAATACGAACGTACGAAACCGCATGTAAACATTGGTACC
>CAMFFG010000004.1 GCA_945949655.1 uncultured Peptococcaceae bacterium | reverse complement strand
AAAAATGGCAAAAGAAAAATACGAACGTACGAAACCGCATGTAAACATTGGTACCATCGGTCACGTAGACCATGGTAAAACCACAACAACAGCAGCAATCACAGCTGTACTGGCCCAGAGAGGTCTGGCAAAAGCAGAAAAATTCGATGAAATCGACAAAGCACCAGAAGAAAGAGAACGTGGTATCACCATCAACACCGCACACGTTGAATATGAAACCGACAAACGTCACTATGCACACGTAGACTGCCCGGGCCATGCCGACTATGTTAAAAACATGATCACCGGTGCAGCACAGATGGACGGTGCGATTCTGGTAGTAAGTGCAGCTGACGGTCCAATGCCACAGACCCGCGAACACATCCTGCTGGCGCGTCAGGTAGGTGTAAAATATATCGTAGTATGGATGAACAAATGCGATATGGTAGACGACGAAGAACTGCTGGAATTAGTAGAAATGGAAATTCGTGAACTGTTAAGCGAATACGACTTCCCAGGCGATGACATTCCGGTAATTCGTGGTTCCGGTTACCAGGCTCTGCAGGATCCGACCGGTCCATGGGCAGAAAACATCATGGAACTGATGAATGCAGTAGACGAATACATCCCAACACCGGACCGTGCAATCGACAAACCATTCCTGATGCCGGTAGAAGACGTGTTCTCCATCACAGGCCGTGGTACAGTAGCAACAGGCCGTGTAGAACGTGGCGTGGTAAAAGTTGGTGACGAACTGGCAATCGTAGGTATCGCACCGGAAATCAAGAAAACCGTATGCACAGGGGTAGAAATGTTCCGCAAACTGTTAGACCAGGCAGAAGCCGGTGACAACATTGGTACCCTGCTGCGTGGTGTAGACAGAAAAGAAATCGAACGTGGACAGGTACTGGCAAAACCAGGTTCCATCACTCCACACACCAAATTCACAGCAGAAGTATATGTACTGACCAAAGAAGAAGGTGGCCGTCATAAACCATTCTTCGATGGCTACAGACCACAGTTCTACTTCAGAACAACCGACGTAACAGGCGTAATCAAATTACCGGAAGGAACAGAAATGGTAATGCCAGGTGATAACGTAAAAATGGAAATCGACCTGATCACTACCATCGCAATGGAAGAAGGGTTACGTTTCGCTATCCGTGAAGGTGGCCGTACTGTAGGTTCTGGCGTAGTATCCAGCATTATTGAATAATTGCAGCAGCACTGAAAAGGTGCGCTGAAAGAGAAAGCCGGGCAGAGAGATCTGTCCGGTTTTTTGTTGGGCTTTATGGGGGCAGGCATTATCCTGTTATTGCGCTCAAAAACCGACAGATCTGGAGGAAACCCTATGTTGAAAATGGAAGAAACAAAACGAAACCTCCGCCCCCAACCAATTTGTCACCGAGGTGTGCTACCCAGTCCGAAAACTATAAACGTGGGCGTGTATGTTCTTGCAGGAAGCCCCGAACAACGAAGTAAGAAAGAATCATATCATCGGAAAGCAGAGGTGAGAAAATGGAAATCAGTTTCGGAAAGACAAGTGATATTGATAGCTGGATGGAGCTTGTAACAAAAGTGAAAGATGATTTTCCTGGACTGGAAACCAGGGAAGCGCTAAAGGAACATAGGCGTACGGTCTTAGAGTTTATCAACAAAGAATCTGCAATCTGTGCAAAATATCATAATAAGATAGTCGGAGTACTGCTTTTTTCTAAGGAACATCATATGATATGTTTTTTAGCCGTTGATATGGCGTATCGAAGGCAGCATATTGCAGAAAACATGGTATCATATATGCTTACTGTGATGGATTCAAAAGAAGATATCATGGTTACAACATATCGGGAGGGCGTACCAGAAGGCATCGCTGCAAGGGCATTTTACAAGCGATGCGGTTTTGTAGAAGGACGATTGACAGAGGAATTTGGGAGTCCGGTTCAAGAATTCGTGTTGAAACGATAACTTCCAATTTGCGGAACAGATTTGCCTTTGCATTTTCAGGATATGATGCAAAGTGCCGCATGATACAGAATAACAGTCTATACCGCGTCAAAAAGCACCCAATCCAATTCAAAACGGGATGGGTGTTTTTTTAACGCGGTATTCTTATAGTAATATCATAGTATCGTCGTGATATCTTTTTTCGTGAAAGGTAATGCGCCACGCAATGTCATGCTGCACAGGCTCAAAATGCAGTGCAGAACAGGCCGTGTGGAGGTTGCCTTGCAAATTGCTTCCGCCAATCATGTTTCCAATGGAGGCGCTTGCAGAAGGCGCAAATGAATCACCGGAGGGCATGATTTCAACTGGTTTGTCGCTGTCGGCACAATCGCTGACTGTAATTTGCTCTGATGCATCCGGTGAAAGCGTGTAGCGCATGGCGGTAAAATGCGTCGGATAAAGCCAACGGTCAGAGCCAAAGCTGTGCTTCGGCAAAGTCTGTTGTTCCAATTCCTGTACGGTGAGCGTGTATGTTGTCCGACGCACCGGATGCACGAAACAAAAGGAATCGCCGGAAGCGTTCACGGTGAAATGGGGGCCAGGGATGGAAACTGGCTGCTGTTCCATGGTCAGAGAAAGCGTTCTAAGTTTTGGTCGGCGTTTGTACTCCCACGGAAAGGTATCTCTGGAAATGACCCATCCGTAAGAAGTGTCCAGGCCATAATGCGCCACAGCCCATTTTGCTTCCAATGCAATGTCCATTCCATCTGGCAGGCAGGGATTGTACGTCACGGCGCAGCCGTGAGAAGCGCGCAGTTCATGGCCGTTCAACTCCAGCCGTGGATTGAAAGAGAGACTCAGAGGATTGTCCAACTCCAGTTCTATCTGTTGCTCCTGCGTAAAGTTTTCGCACGAATCGTTTTCCTGCGTGAGATTCAACTTCTGTATAAAAGCACGAATTTCCTCTGCCTCGACCCGCATACAGAAATCAACCACCAAGCCCTTGCTGCACGCGTAAGCTGCGGGGATAAACCAATGGTGTCCCGCCCACGCAAAGTGCTTTCCAATGGGAATTTCCTTTCCGGCGTGCGCCTTTCCCTGATGCCCCCAGAAGTTACCTTCAAAATAGACCTTCCATTCCGGGACAGCGGGTTCCGCTGCCGGGTTCATATCCACGTCGTAGTAATCCTCCGTGTACTTGATTTTGCTGTAATCAAAGGACGATTGCAGAGACCTGATATATTCCCATGGCTGCTCCATAGCCGTCAAGTTCATTTTTTCGGCAATCTCAGCCAAGATTTTTTTCTGCTCTTCGGTTGCAGGATTCTCCTTCAAAAAAGTCTCAAACTGCGCTTTCTCCCACATCCATGCCTGTTCCAAAGCAGAGGCGTCCCCACATGCCAGCAGCAAACGGAGAAAGTCCGTAAAGTCTTTTGCCAGCGGGTGAACGTAATCAGGGGCAGGATTCATAGGGCTGACTGCAAAAACCATTTCCCCAAAACCGCGAATAAAACAGTAGTGGATACCGTCTACCCCAGCCCAGCCAATCAGAGAAGCACCCTTGGGTGTACAAAAATATAATGTTTCATCATTTCTCGTCTCAATTCCAATCGACGCAAGGCGAATGCCGTGCCGTAAAAATTTTTGATATGTTTTCATTGATGTTACCCCTGCCATTTCCATTGATCTGACTGTTTATCTTTTTGTCTACGTATGTTTTTATCTTCCTGGCTTGTATTATAGCATCGTTTTACCTAGATCAAAAGGCAAAAAAGAAAATCGGTTTTTCCTAATCAATCGCTGTACGTTTCCTGCATGGTATCGACTTGTTGACATGGTGCGATAGCATGGGGATTTTATGATTGCAGGAGAAACAGTATGACGGTCGAGGAAAAATAAAATGGAAAAGATAAAAAATATTCCCCTTGTCCATGAAACAGAACAAGGGGAATATTGGGGAAATGCGAAATTATTTCGCAATATGTCGATTTTTGATACTGACTCAGCTAAACTTAGAACTGAGAGCGGGTACCGGTTTCTTCAAATGCTTCGCAATCGTCTGTGACATCAGGACAAACCACTTTGGAGCCTTTGAGGCTGTAGGTTGGTTTTTTCCAAGCGCCGAAGACTTTAATCAGGGCAATATTGACAATGCCCAGCACCAGACACATCAGAATAACAGTAGGCATAAACTGCATTGCGCCAATGCAGGCCTGAATATAAAATGCTACCAGGAATGTACCAGGACTCATAAACGCATTCATGGAGCCCATTTCCGCTGCAGCAGTGGTTTTCAGGTTCGGGTCAACCACACGAATCAGAGCAACACCGCTTGGGCAGGTACCGGTTAAGCAACCCCATAATCCTAAGGTACGTTCAAAGTCGCAGTTGCCGCCCAGACGAGGCCCAAAGTACAGAACAAACAGTAAGGTGAAGGCACCAACAACGATGCACATCAGAAGCATTGGGATGATCCATTTGCCGATTGCAGATACCTGAATGGCCATGAAAGCACCAACGATCAGGAAGTCGGTCGTAGTACCGGTAATTCTAGCCTGCAGAGCATCATCATGATACTGTTTGATATTTAATTTTTTCAGAATAGCTTGTACAAGCAATGCAACAAAGTAACCAACGAAGAAGGTCATGCCACCGAATGCGGCAACAATGGCGTTCGGAATCATTAAAATTAATTTCTGTACATACAGTGTGAGTACAAATACCAGACCAACCAGGCCTAAATGGAATGCCAGAACATCGATATTCCCGTTATAGGTAGTAATTTTACCGGCAACTTCTGTCTGTTCTTCCGGTTTGTAAATCCCTCTCATAACAGCAGGACTTAATTTTTCAGGATGGGAAGCCAGCCCTTTTTTCAGACCCATTTTTGCCAGAGGAACCCCTACCAGGAACGCAAACAGGAACCCGATAACAGAGTAGGTAATAGCAACCTGCGATGCCAGCGGCAGACCGCCAGCGGCTTCGATCTGCATACCGAAGGAGGCCGATTGTCCAGGCCCCTGACAGAATGCAAACGGGATCAGGATACCATATTCAGCAGGCATGTCGAATAATCCGCCGAACAGTTTGATGCAGAAGTAGCCAACAACTGGCGTAAAGCAGTAAAGCGCACCCCATAACAACCCCATCCCGGCAGATCCTTTGAACTGCTGTTTGGCCACATCGCCAGAGGTTTGACCAGCTGCTTTTGGTGTAGCAGTCAACCCGATGGAGATAAACGAAATAATGAAGAAGAAGTTAACGATCTGATTACACATGTTGGAATCAATTCCTAATGTCGTTGCGACGCCGGGAATATTCATAAAGATCACACCAACGATACCCCCGATTACACTGGCAGGCATCAGAATATTGCCCAGTGGTTTGATGAACGCACGCAACAGTACACCAACCAACAGCATGATACCAATCCATGAAAATGCAATCATGACACTCATAATAAAAACCCTCTTTCTAAATAGAATTGATAATTGCTTATGAAATCAAACCAGTCTGCTTTTCCACCAGCCAGATACCGCAATCAGAATTATCGAAATAAAAACTGAAAGCAAAAATACATGCAATCCTGACAGATCGATAAGCTTTATTGATTTGAATCATAATCTCTGCTCTTAGCATACAACAGAAAGAGAGTAAACACAAATACGGGTTTGTTTAAATTGTTTTGCGTAAACATTTATAAAATGTTATAATTTTCTTATCAATTTCTTTATAAAAAACGGGTTCTTGTCAGAGGGAGAGAATGCATGATGCTATTATCACAGCTAAATTATTTCCGCGTGGTAGCCCGCCATGAGCATATCAGTCATGCAGCGGAGGAACTGCGGGTCGCGCAGCCGGCGCTCAGTGCCACTATCAGTAAAATAGAAAAGGAACTGGGCGTACCGCTGTTTAACCGTACAGGAAGAAATATTGAACTGAACGATGCCGGACGCCGCCTGCTGGATCATGCCGATTATATGTTTGATAAATTAGAAGAACTGGAGCAGGTACTGGTTAAAACAAAAGAAGTGCTGGAAAATGAATTGACGCTATCTGTCAGCAACAGCATGTTTTTAAATGGCTGGCTGCAGCAGTTTGTGCTGGAAAATCCAAAAGCGCGGCTGCGCCAGAAAATGCTATCTGAAAATGAAATGGTGGAAGCTCTTTTAGATGAATCTATTGATGTGGCTTTGGGCGAATTTGATGCAGATGTGCCAGGTATTGTGCGCAAAGTGATTGTGGAGGATGAGTATGTGATCACCATACCAAAGCAGAATCCGCTGTCCCAAAAGGAGCAGATCCTGTTTGATGATATCCGTGATGAGAATATTGTGGCGTTACCTTCTAATACCATTTATAAAATTGCCGATCGCATTTTTGCGCAGCGGGATTGCAGGCCAAAAATCGTGTTTGAGGGTGCGCACCGGTTGATCACAAAAATGCTGTACCTGGATCGCGGACTGCTGTTTTCTTCCAGACAGATCATGTACATGGCACAATCTTATCTGAAAAAAGATAATTTTTTTGAGGGAAGCCCCTTGTACCCGGTGATCATGCAGCCTGTTGCAGATGTAAACAGTAAGTACAGTCTGGCTTTGTGCTGGAAAGAAGGTCGGGAGTTGCCGGCTATGGCGTGGAAATTTATTGAAGCCATGCAGAATACCTATCCGGATTATCATGATGACGAAGAGTTCGAAAATCTGCGGGAAGTATGTTATCCGGCAAACTAATGATAAAAACCTGGCTAAATAAGAGATAGTGGGGAATGTACGATGAATTTACTGCAGTTGGAATATTTTCAGGTAGTGGCGAAGGAACAATCCATTACGAAAGCAGCACGAACGCTGAATATTTCTCAGTCGGCGCTCAGCATTATGATGAACAAACTGGAAACAGAGATTGGATATCCATTGTTCCAGCGGCAGGGACGCAATATCGTAATCACGCCGTATGGCAGAGATGTATTGTATTACAGTTATATCTTACTGCACGAAATGGAAGATATTCAGCGGGAATTTCAGGAATTGCGGGGAGAAAGCAATGAACGGAAGCTGACCCTGGGCGTAACCGACAGCAACTATTATGGCGACTGGATTCTGGGTCTGCTGGAGCAATATCCGGATATTCAGCTGAACGTGCTGCAGATGTCCCGGGAAGAAATTTATGAAAATCTA
The DNA here is from genome assembly GCA_945949655.1 of uncultured Peptococcaceae bacterium. GTDB lineage: Bacteria > Bacillota > Peptococcia > Peptococcales > Peptococcaceae > UBA7185. The sequence goes on along the minus strand of CAMFFG010000004.1, from coordinate 9,419 downwards.
ATTATAGGCAATCTGGATTTTGGCATCTCCAACGAAGTGGAATATCATGGTCAGCTGAGTGCGCAGCTCCTGTTCAGCCAGCCCTATCAGCTGCTGGTATTGCGTGAGCATCCACTGGCAGACAAAGGCAAGATCACTGTGGAAGAACTGATGCAGGAACCGATCATCTCTCTGCCGCCATCCCATAAGGAGCGCATGATCGACAATCTCAGCCAGGAGATGCATTTCCGGCCTAACATTATTTTTGAAGGCAACCAGGATATCATGGCAGAAATGTTTCATGCCGGTGTGGGCAGCATTCTGACCTGTGCACACAATCGAAAACAGTGGATGATGAGAGCGCCAGAGCAGTATGCAATGCTGGATATTGTGGGGGCCAATTCCCGCTATGAAATGTATCTGCTCTGGTCCAAACACCGTTATTTATCCAAATGGGCCAGAATGTTTCAGCGATATGTGTTTGATTATTACCATGTCTGATATCAAAAAATAAATGTATTACGTATGCAAAGTGCCAGTATTCTGCATGAAAAATGATGTTTCCTTGTATTAGAATAATTATTCCTCAATAGGAAAACGCGAAAACATTGTAAAACAAGCAAACATGCTTATATTTCAAAATAAAAGAATTGAACCAGATGACTTGATAAAGATATATTTGTTATCTTCCTCTGATGTTGTCATAATAAAGACAGCAGGACAACAGATTTTTGCATAAGGAGGAAGGGGTCATGGAAGTACTTTATTATAATGGCGATATTATCACAATGGAGCATCGGGAAGATCAACCGGAGGCTGTGCTGGTACGAGACGGCGAAATTGCAGCGGTGGGCGATCTGGCCGATCTGGAACAGATGGCAGGACCGACATGTCAGCGAAAAGATCTGCAGCAAGCTACGCTGATGCCTGCTTTTATAGATACCCATGGACATCTCAGCATGACAGCCCAGTATGTTATGATGGCGGATCTGTCCTCGGCAGAAAGCTTTGCGGATCTTGTGCAGCTGCTGCTGGAATTTCGGCAGCAGAACGACTTAACGCATGGAGAATATATTTTCGGTTATTCCTATGACCATAACTTTTTACAGGAAAAAACGCATCCTACCCGTGATGTGCTGGATCAGGTCTCTACAGATGTTCCGGTGGTGATCTGGCATACGTCGGTACATATGGCGGTGGTCAACCGCAAAGCGCTGGAAATGATGCAGATCGATGAAACGACGCCAGACCCTGAAGGAGGTATCATTGCCCGCTATGCAGGTACCAACCGGCCCAATGGTTATCTGGAGGAAACAGCTGCAACGCCGGTGCGTCAGCTGCAGGCAGAGATCCCTATGGATGCTGCAGCACAGATAGAAGCCGCACAGATGCAATATATCCGTCATGGCATTACCACGGTTCAGGATGGCGCGGCCGATCACGCCAGTGTGGCCATGTGCCGTCAGATGGCCGCAGCCGGAAAGCTGAAAATAGATGTGGTAGCTTATCCATGCTTTAATCTGGGCTTGGGGATCGGAGATTCTATGAAAAACAATGGCGATTGTATGGGCGTGTATGTGGATCACTACAAGATCGGTGGATATAAATCGGTACTGGATGGATCGCCGCAATGCAAGTCAGCCTGGATGAGTCAGCCCTATGAAAATTCCGGGGAGGATTGCGGTTATCCCTGGCTGACCGACGCGGAGCTTGAAGAACAGATTGGCCAGGCTATCAGAGAGAATCAGCAGATTCTGGTACACTGCAATGGCGATGCTGCTGCGGATCAGTATCTGCGCGTCTATGAGAAGGTGCTGGCGCAGAGTGACAATCCCAATAAAAATACATTGCGTCCGGTCATGATTCACTGCCAGACGGTGCGGGAAGACCAGCTGGATAAAATGCAGCAGCTGCATATGATCCCATCTATTTTTGTCGCACATGTGAATTACTGGGGCGATGTGCATCTGAAAAACTTTGGGCCGGAACGGGGCAACCGTATCAGTCCAGTGCGCTCGGCTTTAGAACGGGGGTTATATTACAATTTCCATACGGATACACCAGTGGTGCAGCCTGATCTGTTTCACAGTGTGTGGGCGGCAGTAAACCGGCTGACGCGCAATGGTGTGCTGTGCGGCCCGGAACAGTGCATTGATGTATATGATGCACTGAAAGCAGTTACCATTCATGCTGCGTACGAATATGCGGAAGAAGACAGCAAAGGTTCCATTAAAGCCGGCAAACGGGCGGATTTAATTATTGTGGATCAGAATCCGTTAAAAATAGATCCGATGGAGATCAAAAACATTCAGGTGCTGGAAACGGTGAAAGATGGCGTTGTAATTTATCAGAACGTATAAAATCAGAAAAATAATGGATCAGAGCTTATAAACCGGTTTTCTCCATTACGAGAACAGCCGGTTTATTTTATTTATCTTTGAAAAATCTGCAACAGGGCTATTGACAAGCGTATGGAAAAGAATATAATGAATATATGAATCAATGTTCATATATAAATAGAAAATAGAGATGGTGCGTGAGAGGGAGCTGAGAAGATGGAAAAAATATATCAGATACAAGGTCTGGATTGTGCCAACTGTGCCGCTAAGCTGGAGCGACATCTGAAAGAAATCAAATATCTGGATGATGCAATTATTGATTTTATGGCGCAAAAGCTGATTCTGACAGCGAAAGATGCAGAAAGTCTGCAACAGGGATTGCTGGAGGCGGAAACTGTGATTGCCAGAGTGGAACCGGGTGTAACCATCACAGAAAAAACAAAAAAGAGAAAAAGCAATCTTAATATAGCAGAAGAGCAACAACATGAGGAACACTGTGGCTGCAGTCACGATCACGAAGAACATCATCATGGAGAACATTGTGATTGCGGTCATGATCACGAAGAGCACCATCATGAGGAGCACTGCGGCTGTGATCATGACTCCATGGCACAGCAGGTTGCAAAAACTGGCGTTGAAAAGCGGATTTATCAGATTCAGGGTCTGGACTGTGCCAACTGTGCTGCTAATCTGGAGCGGCATCTGAAAGAAATCAAGTCTTTTGATGAAGTGGTTATTGATTTTATGGCACAAAAGCTGATTCTAACAGCGCAGGATACAGAAAGCCTGCAGCAGGGATTGATGGAGGCTGAACAAATAATTGCAAAAGTAGAACCTGGTGTGACGATTGCGGAAAAAACAAAAAAGAAAACAGATCATTATGATGTAAAAGTGCAAGGGCCTCATGGAGAGCACTGTGACTGTGGACATGATCATGCGGAGCATAATGATGTAGATGCGCAAGAGCAGTCTGTTCATCAGGCAGCAAGTTCTTTTACCACAGAAATGAAACAACAGCTGGCAAAGATTGCGGCTGCGGCAGTATTGTTTTTGCTGGCGCGACTGGTGCCGCTATCGGAATTGATGCAATTTGTTCTGTATTTACTGGCGTATGTAATCGTAGGTGGAGAAATTGTGCTGCGGGCAGCAAAAAACATTGCGCGTGGTCAGGTGTTTGATGAAAACTTTCTGATGAGTGTTGCAACCATTGGCGCTTTTGCGGTAGGAGAGTATCCGGAAGGCGTTATGGTTATGCTACTGTATCAGCTGGGGGAATTGTTTCAGGATTATGCGGTACATCGCTCTCGTCGTTCCATTGCCGATCTGATGGATATCAAGCCGGAGATCGCCCATGTAAAACAGGGGGGCAGCTTTGTGACCGTTGCACCAGAAGATGTGGCAGTGGGCAATATCATACAGATCCGTCCCGGTGAGAAGGTACCTTTAGACGGTGTGGTGCTGGAAGGGACTTCAACCTTAAACACTGTTGCGCTGACTGGGGAAGCTGCACCGCGGGAAGTTGCACCAGGGCAGCAGATATTAAGCGGTTGCATTAACACTTCCGGGGTGTTGCTGGTTCGAGTGGAAAAAGAATACGAGGATTCCACTGTCGCTAAAATTCTGGATCTGGTGGAAAACGCCAGCAGCAAAAAAGCAGAAACAGAAAATTTTATCACACGCTTTGCCCGTTACTACACACCGGCTGTGGTAGGTATCGCTGCTATGTTGGCTGTTATTCCGCCGTTGGTACTGCAGCAGCCTTTTAGCGGCTGGATTTATCGGGCATTGGTTTTCCTGGTTATCTCCTGCCCATGTGCGCTGGTCATTTCTATTCCACTGACCTTCTTTGGCGGTCTGGGCGCCTGCTCTAGTCACGGGATTCTGGTAAAAGGCAGCAACTATCTGGAAGCACTGGCCCAGCTGGAAACAGCAGTGTTTGACAAGACTGGCACACTGACAAAAGGCGAATTTTCTGTAACAGAAGTGCATCCGCAGGGTTGCACCGAGGAACAGCTGCTGTACTATGCGGCCTGTGCAGAAAGTATCTCCAATCATCCCATTGCACAGGCCCTGCAGAAAGCAAACCAGCAGTCCATTACAGCCAATGCCTTACAGCATGCCGAAGAAATTGCCGGTCATGGCATTTGCGCCGAAGTGGATGGACACAAGGTCCTGGCAGGTAATTACCGACTGATGGAGCGGGAACGGATCCTATGTCAGCGGGCAGAGGAAACAGGGACCATTGTCTATGTCGCATTGGATGGCGCGTTTATCGGCTGGATTGTCATTGCCGATGAAATCAAGCCGGATGCATTGCAGATGGTGACCCGACTGAAAGAGTTGGGCGTAAAAGAAATCGTGATGCTGACCGGTGACAATGAGAAAACGGCGGAAAGAGTTGCCACGCAGTTGGGAATCACAAAAGTGTTCAGCCAGCTGTTGCCCGGTGACAAGGTAACCTGTATGGAAGCGTTGCTGCAGCAGAAAAGCGATAAAGGAACCATTTCTTTCACTGGAGATGGTTTGAATGATGCGCCTGTACTGGCCCGGGCTGATGTGGGTATCGCTATGGGCGGACTGGGCTCCGATGCAGCCATCGAGGCAGCCGATGTGGTGATCATGGATGACCAGCCGGCCAGACTGGCTGATGCCATTGTGCTGGCCCGTCAGACAAGACGCATTGTGCAGCAGAATATTGTGTTTATTCTGCTGGTGAAAGCGATCGTGCTGTTGCTGGGTGCAATTGGGCTGGCTACCATGTGGATGGCTGTATTTGCTGATGTGGGCGTAGCAGTGCTGGCCATTCTGAATGCAGTTCGTATCATTCGTCAGTAATGAAATGCATGATGAGACAGATAAATTTGTAGAAGAATATATTGACATCCTCATTGGCGACGATGAGGATGTTTTTCTGTTGTTGGTAAAATAGGATACAATCAGAGAAAGATTGTTTTGCCTAAAGCGGAGAAAGATGTTATAATAAGCGAAGTAAAAATTCTGGGGGTAGTATGGGTATTCGGGTTAGGTGGTCTTTTTTTGCCGTTCTTTGTATACTGGATACAAAACTGCAGGATGGAAGTTTGGAGGATGGTTGAACATGAATCGTGAAAAGTTTGGCTCCCGGCTGGGATTTATTCTGGTCTCCGCTGGCTGTGCCATTGGTCTGGGCAATGTATGGAAGTTCCCCTATATGGCAGGGCAGTTTGGAGGAGCCGCATTTATTCTGGTGTATTTGTTGTTTCTGCTGATACTGGGACTGCCGATCATGATCTGCGAGTTCAGTGTGGGACGAGCCAGTCAGAAGAGTATTGCATCGTCGTTTCGGGAACTGGAGCCAAATGGTACAGTGTGGCATCGTATGGGATGGATCGGTATGGCGGGAAACTATCTACTGGTGATGTTTTATGCCATGGTAGGCGGCTGGATGATGTACTACTGCTATCGCCTGCTGAGTGGTGAATTTGTTCAGGCTACTGCGATACAGGTAGAGCAGGGCTTTGGTGGTATGCTGGGGCAGCCGGGTACATTATTTTTCTGGACATTCTTAGTTATTGTGCTTTCGTTTGGGATCTGCAGCATTGGGCTGCAATCCGGTGTAGAAAAAATAACAAAGATCATGATGGTATGTCTGCTGTCCCTGATGGTTATTCTGGCCTTGCGTTCGGTCACTTTGGAGGGCGCGCTGGAAGGCGTTAAATTTTATCTGATTCCGGATTTTACACGCATGAAGGAAGCTGGTATTGGCAATGTGGTATTTGGCGCCATGAGCCAGGCCTTTTTCACGTTAAGTGTTGGTATGGGCGGCATGGCTATTTTTGGAAGCTATTTGGACAAAAGCCGTTCGCTGACCAGCGAATCGGTATATATTGTGCTGCTGGATACCTTCGTGGCGCTGATGGCTGGTTTGATCGTGATTCCTGCCTGTTTTGCTTTTGGCCTGGAACCGGGTGCTGGTCCGGGACTGATTTTCCTTACGCTGCCTAATGTGTTTGCACACATGCTGGGTGGACAATTCTGGGGTGGTCTGTTTTTCCTTTTTTTATCCTTTGCTGCGCTGACCACTGTGGTCGGTGTATTTGAGAATATTCTGTCCTTTGCCATGGATTTGCTGGGCTGGAGCCGGAAAAAAGCGGTAATTGTAAACATGGGAGCGCTGATTGTGCTGTGTCTGCCCTGTATTTTGGGTTTTAATGTGCTGGCAGGGTTTGAACCGTTAGGAGCAGGGACCAATATTATGGATCTGGAAGATTTTCTGGTATCCAGCAATATTATGCCGTTAGGTGCGGTGGTTTATCTTATGTTCTGTACCAGAAATAACGGCTGGGGCTGGGATAATTTTCTGCAGGAGGCTGGTGCTGGTCAGGGCCTGGCTTTCCCGCGCAAAATGAGATTTTATCTGACATGGATCTTGCCCTGCATCATTGTTCTGATCTATCTGAAAGGCTACTATGATAAGTTCAGTCCGCAGGGGCCGATTATGCTGATGATCTGGATGCTGATCGCCATTTTGTTTTTACTGTTTATGACATCCATTGTATTGAAACGGCCAAAACAGAAATAGATTCCTGCGCACGCTTTGTAAATCTGGATATTTGCTGTAGCGAACGATATATGGTTATCTGAAAAGAAGTTTTACTGGAGTTATTCCGGTGAAACTTCTTTTTGTTTCTGCTTTTGGCCTGTCTATTTTACATAAACTTTACAGGCTTATGCATATGTATTTAACATAAGGGCAGTATGATTAATCCTGCAAGAAGGGATACTAATAAAAAGGAGAATAAAAAACAATGAAAAACAAATGGAAAAAGGTATGTAGTATGGCAGTGTTATCTGCAGTAATGGTGACAGGCTTATTTGGCTGCGGCGGCAATAATAATGCACAAGAAAGCCAGAAAGAGGAACAGCAGCCGGCAGGCAGCGCGATTTCGGTTATTTCCCGTGAAGATGGTTCCGGGACCCGCGGTGCATTTATTGAATTGTTTGGTGTAGAACAGAAAAATGATGCCGGTGAAAAAGAAGATATGACCACAGAAGAAGCCAGCATTACCAACAGCACCTCTGTGATGATGACAACGGTAGCTGGCAACGTAAATGCCATTGGCTATATTTCTCTGGGTTCTTTAGATGACAGTGTGAAAGCAGTAAAAATTGACGGCGTAGAACCAAGCGTTGATAATATTAAAAATGGCAGCTATAAAATTGCCCGTCCATTTAATGTAGTACCGAGCGCTGCCGGTTTAAGTCCAGTTGCCCAGGATTTCTTAAACTTCATCCTGAGTGCGGATGGTCAGGCTGTTGTAGAAGAAAACGGTTATATTGCTTCCGTTGAAGGCGCAGAAGCTTATGCAGGCAGCGGCCAGAGCGGCAAGATCGTAGTGGCTGGTTCCTCTTCGGTAACTCCAGTTATGGAAAAATTAAAAGAAGCCTATGTTGCCATCAATCCGGATGTAACCATCGAAGTTCAGCAGAGCGACTCCACCACTGGTGTAACTTATTCAATTGATGGCACCTGCGACTTAGGTATGGCCTCCCGTGATCTGAAAGACAGTGAAAAAGAAAAAGGCGTGGAAGCAACTGTAATCGCGATGGATGGTATTGCAGTAATCGTAAATAACGAAAGTACTGTGGAAGATCTGAGTGCGGATCAGGTAAAAGCAATCTACACAGGTGAAGTAACTGACTGGAGCCAGATTTAAAATTTGAATCGATTTTTCGCCTGACGGTGTCACCTTTGGTTTTATCGTCTCGCATAACTGAGCGCCCGATAAAAGCATCGGGCGCATGTTGTTCCATCGAAAAACGGTGGCACGATCAGATCAGACGAAAAGATCTGCGTTTGAGACTTGAACCGGGTTTGCCAGAGTTGAAAATCATGCCTGCTGCATTTGCTGGTGAGAAAATCATGTGGCAAGTATAGCAGGCTTTGTTCTTGTATTTTCTTGTATCAATGATATTTAAAATGAGGGAATTTGCTGATGGATAAATCTAAATATAAAATGCTTCAGCTGCGGGAAACGCTGATGCACTGGTTGTTTCTGTTTGCAGCCTGTGCATCGGTGCTGGCAGTAGGATTGATCTGTATGTTCCTGTTTGTGAATGGCATTCCTGCCATGGGCAAGATCGGACTGTTTGATTTTCTGCTGGGTACCAAATGGAAACCCGGCAACGATATTTATGGCATCATGCCAATGATTCTGGGCAGTATTTATACCACCGCCGGTGCTGTGCTGCTGGGTGTACCCATCGGGATCCTGATGGCAATTTTTATGGCGCGGTTTTGTCCACAGAAACTGTATCGGATCTTAAAACCGGTGGTCGATCTGCTGGCCGGGATCCCGTCTATCGTGTACGGCTTTTTTGGCCTGATCGTTCTGGTTCCGTTTATCCGTAATACATTTAGCACATTTAACTGCGATGGGCTCAGTATCCTTACGGCCTCCATTCTGCTGGGGATTATGATTCTGCCCAGTGTGATCAGCGTCAGCGAATCGTCCTTGCGGGCCGTGCCGGAAAGTTATTATGAAGGTGGCCTGGCCTTAGGCGCCAGCCATGAACGCAGTGTTTTCTTTGCCGTGGTACCGGCAGCCAAATCGGGTATTCTGGCAGGTGTGATTCTTGGTGTGGGTCGTGCCATTGGGGAAACCATGGCGGTCATGATGGTGGTGGGCAACCAGCCCCGTGTTCCTAACAGCATGCTGGATGGTGTGCGCACCCTGACCACCAACATCGTGTTGGAAATGGGCTATGCCACCGACCTGCACCGGGAGGCGCTGATCGCCACTGCAGTGGTGCTCTTTGTCTTTGTTCTGGTTATCAATCTGGCCTTTTCGCTGCTGAAACGGAGGGGATTGTAATATGGCAATACAATCTGGAAAAACGAATGCTGTGCCTGCCATCAATCGGCAGACCTGGAAGCAGCGAATGAGATCTTATCGCCGGACACCGCTTTCTTTTGTATTGTTTCTGCTGGTGTGTTTATCCGCTGTTGTGACGGTGGGCATTCTGGCTATGCTGATCGGTGATATTCTGGTGAAAGGCATTGCCAACCTGACGCCAACGCTGTTTGCCTGGAAGTATAATACAGAAAATGTATCTATGCTG
>CAMFFG010000003.1 GCA_945949655.1 uncultured Peptococcaceae bacterium | reverse complement strand
GTGCAGCATGTACCGTGTTGGATCATTAGGAGGTATTGTTGTGAACGGACAACAACTGCCTGTTGTGCTGATGATCCTGGATGGCTGGGGCATCGGTCAGCAAACAGAGGGCAATGCCATTGCCCGGAGCAATACAGAAAATATGGACAGGCTGCTGGCTGGCTGCGGGCACAGTCAGCTGAACTGTTCCGGCGAATATGTGGGCCTGCCGGAAGGCCAGCAGGGCAACTCAGAAGTCGGCCATCTGAATTTAGGTGCCGGTCGGGTGGTCTATCAGGAGCTGACCCGCATCAACAAAGCGGTGCGGGAACACACCCTGCAGGATAATGCTGCATTTCAGCAGGTAATGGCTTACTGCCAGCAGCAGAACAAGCCGTTACATCTGATGGGGCTGGTATCACCGGGCGGTGTGCACAGCCACAGCAGTCACCTGTATGGGTTGCTGGAGATGGCTGCGGCAAAGGGGCTGCAGGATGTGTATGTGCATTGTTTCCTGGATGGCCGCGATGTAGGACCATCGACCGGTCTGGGCTTTGTGCAGGAGCTGGAAGAAAAACTGCAGCAGCTGGGCGTAGGAAAAATCGCTACCGTATCTGGCCGCTACTATGCCATGGACCGGGACAATCGCTGGGAACGGGTAGAAAAAGCCTATCGCGCCATGACAGATGGCACATGGCAGACTGCTGCCAGTGCAGTGGAAGCGGTGCAGCAGTCCTACGACAAAGGCGAGACCGACGAGTTTGTGCTGCCTACGGTGGTGCAGACAATCGCTGGAACGCCGGTGGCCACAGTAGGTGCCGGTGATGGCATCATTTTCTTTAATTTCCGCGGGGACCGGGCCAGAGAGATCACCAAAGCCTTTGTGAATCGGGACTTTACCGGCTTTGCGCGGCAGTATCTGGGTGTGCATTTTGTGGCTATGACCCAGTATGAGGATGGCCTGGATGTAACCGTTGCCTTTCCGCCGCAGGATCTGCAGAACACCCTGGGGCAGGTGCTGGCCGCCCACGGTGTCAAACAGTTCCGCGTGGCCGAAACAGAAAAATATGCCCATGTGACATTCTTTTTTAACGGCGGCGTGGAGGAGCCCAATCCGCTGGAAGACCGATTGCTGGTGCCTTCTCCAAAGGTTGCCACCTACGATCTGCAGCCGGAGATGAGTGCCATTGCCGTAAAAGAGCATCTGCTCCAGGCCATCGAAAGCGGCGACTATCCGTTTATTCTGGTCAACTTTGCCAATACCGACATGGTAGGCCATACCGGTATTATGGAAGCTGCACAGAAAGCGGTGGAAACGGTGGACCGCTGTGTTGGCGAGGTTGCGGCAGCGGTGCAGAAGGCTGGCGGTGTGCTGCTGATTACAGCAGACCACGGCAATGCCGAGCAGATGGTGGATCCGGTAAAGGGAACACCGCACACAGCCCATACGGCCAATCCGGTACCGTTTATTGCAGTGACCTCACAGCCCTGTCAGGTAAAAGACGGCTCCCTGCAGGATGTGGCGCCGACGGTGCTGAAACTGTTGGGGATTGGGGTACCGCCGGAGATGACGGGCAACAGCTTAATCGAATAGGACTGGTTAAAATTCCATATGGCTGTGTTGTTTTTGATTTTTCTCGCCTTGCGTACCTTTAAACACCCGACCAGAAGGGCGTCGGGCGCGCGTCGCTCCAAAAATCAAAAGCCGCCTTGCCATATGAAATTTTCACTGCGTCTTTGGCGTTGGATGATTTTATCGAAGCAGCGAGTGATAAGAATATTAGACTTTTCAAAGTCTTTTTATAAAACAAGGAGGAAGATTCCGATGAGTATGATTACTGATGTATATGCAAGAGAGATTTTAGATTCCCGTGGCAATCCAACGGTAGAAGTGGATGTTTACCTGGAAGACGGCGCTTTTGGCCGCGCTGCTGTTCCATCCGGTGCTTCTACTGGTGCCTTTGAAGCAGTGGAGCTGCGTGATGGCGATAAGGAACGGTATCTGGGCAAAGGTACACTGAATGCAGTGGATAATGTGAATACCCTGATCGCGCCTGCTCTGATCGGTTTGGACGCCACAGACCAGAGCGGCATTGACCGGTTCCTGATCGAACTGGATGGTACCGACAACAAAGGCAAGCTGGGTGCCAACGCTATTCTGGGCGTATCTCTGGCTGTAGCCAAGGCTGCTGCCGATTCTGCCGGTCTGCCACTGTATCGTTACATTGGCGGTGCCAATGCAAAAGTGCTGCCATCTCCTATGATGAATATTTTAAACGGCGGCAAACATGCCGATAACAATGTGGATATTCAGGAATTTATGGTAATGCCATTGGGCGCTCCAACCTTCAGCGAAGCGCTGCGCATGGGTACCGAAGTGTTCCACAGCCTGAAAAAAGTATTAAAAGGCAAAGGCTATAACACGGCCGTTGGCGACGAAGGCGGTTTTGCACCAAATCTGGGCTCCAACGAAGAAGCGCTGGCTGTTATCGTAGAAGCAATCAAAGCAGCTGGCTATGAACCGGGCAAAGATGTATATCTGGCTCTGGACGTTGCCTCCACTGAACTGTACCATGACGGGATCTATGAACTGGCTGGCGAAGGCGTGAAGAAAACCGCTGCCGAAATGGTGGATTTCTACGAAGAACTGTGCAGCAAATATCCGGTGATCTCCATTGAAGACGGCTTGGCAGAAGAAGACTGGGAAGGCTGGAAGATGATGACCGAACGGCTGGGCAAAAAAGTGCAGCTGGTTGGCGACGACCTGTTTGTAACCAACACCCGCCGTCTCTCCAAAGGCATTGCGCAGGATACCGCCAATGCGATTCTGGTAAAAGTAAACCAGATCGGTACCCTGACCGAAACTCTGGAAGCCGTTGAAATGGCAAAACAGGCTGGCTACACTGCAATTATCTCCCACCGCTCCGGTGAAACCGAAGATGCAACCATCGCAGATATCGCTGTGGCAACCAACGCTGGTCAGATCAAAACCGGCGCACCATCCAGAAGCGACCGTGTGGCAAAATACAACCAGCTGCTGCGCATCGAGGAAGAACTGGACGATGTGGCCGTTTACAATGGCATTAAAAGCTTTTACAATTTAAAGAAATAATCTAACCTGAAATACAGAAGATTTTCATTGCAATTTCTCTGCTCATCTGCTAGAATAGGTATATTAAGTAGAAATTTGTGAAGGAGGATTTACAGTGAATATTCTGGTAACGATTATCGTGGTTATCTCTGCTATTGGTTTGATCGCAACCGTTTTACTGCAGTCCGGGAAAAGCGCTGGCCTGTCCGGTGCCATTACTGGCGGTGCAGAAACCTTTTTCGGGAAAAAAGGTATGGATGATAAATTTGCAACATGGTCCAAAGTTTTTGCAGTTGTCTTTATGGTATCTGTATTCGTGCTTTCCATGCTGACGAAATAAGGAAAATAAAAGAGGAGGGTTCTTTTCGTGCCAGGTGCACAGAAGAGGATCCTCTTTTTGTTGTCTGTCTTGGGCGGAGCCTGGCAGGAATACCTAACACTTATTTTGCAATAAACAGGATTTTTTGCTTTGTGCAGCGTAATTAATTAGCAGTTGCGCGCGGTTTGAGAAGCGGCTATAATAAATCAGATAAGATAAGAATAAGATACACGTTTTTATACAGTATGAAGGAGCAGCCAATGATGGAGGAAGAACATATTACCAGAGTGCAGTATCAGGATAAAGAACTGATCCTGATCGCCACGGCCCATGTGTCCAAGGCCAGTGCGGAGCTGGTAAAAGAAGTGATTGACCGGGAACATCCGGACAGCATCTGCGTGGAGCTGGATGAGGACCGCTACAACAACATAAAAAATCCCAAAGCCTGGTCTGATACCGACCTGGTGCAGGTGATTAAAGAGAAAAAGGTTGGTTTTATGCTGGCCAATCTGGTGCTGGGGTCTTATCAGCGCAAACTGGCCAAGCAGCTGGACACCAATGTGGGGCAGGAGATGATCCAGGGGATCCAGTCTGCCGAGGAGACCGGGGCCAATCTGGTACTGGCGGACCGCAGCATTCAGACCACCTTTATGCGCATCTGGCGTAAGATGACGCTGAAAGAAAAATTTGATCTGCTGCTGAATCTGTTTTTTGCTCTGGATGATGAGGAAGAAAACGAGATCACCGATGAAGAGATCAGCAATCTTTTGCAGAAGGATATGCTGGAGGCTGCCATGGCCAATATGAAAGAGGAATTTCCTAAAATCGGCGATATTCTGCTGTGCGAGCGGGATCAGCATCTGGCCAATAAAATCAAAAATGCGCCGGGCAGAAAAGTTGTGGCAGTGCTGGGCGGCGCCCATGTAGCCGGTGTAAAAGAAGAGATTTTTAAAGAACAGAATATGCAGGAGATCAGCACCGTGCCGCCTGCCGGCAAAGCGGGTAAAATTATCGGCTGGGCCATTCCCATTGCCATTGTGGCTTTGATCGCTTACGGTTTTACGCAGGGCATGGAAACAGGCCTGCAGCAGATCACCAGCTGGATTTTATGGAATGGTACGCTGGCTGCGCTGTTTACTGCTATCATGCTGGGACATCCGTTGAGCGTGCTGACCGCTTTTGTGGTAGCGCCAATCTCGTCGTTGAATCCCATGCTGGCCTGCGGCTGGTTTGCCGGGTTGATGGAAGCCCATATCCGCAAGCCTAAGGTGGAGGATATCAGCAATATCTCCAACGATATTTTCAGTATCAGGGGGCTGTTCCATAATCGCTTTCTGCGCACGCTGCTGATCGTGATCATGGCCAACATCGGAAGCTCCATCGGCACGGTGATTGCCGGGATGGATATCATCAAAAATCTTTTCTGACAGGGTGATGTATTGTTCTGACGGACAGATGAATTCATTTTTGTGCCAAAACACAATTTTGTGTTGCTTGAGCCTAACAATGGCGCAATAAAGGCGTTTATAAAAATTGTTCAGATACGGACGAAGAGAAAAAACGCTTCTGCCAGCCGAAAAACAGATAATATGGGCGTTCTGTATACAATATTTATGAAAAAATCTATTGTATAAATACTCCTGTAAAAGTATAATAGACATAATAGCAGAGAATAACCTTGCTGACGATGACGTCAGAAAATGTAGCACGATGTACAACGCTGCTTTTTCCTGGCGTCTTTTATTATAAAAGGAGGAGCTCGTATGGATTTATTTACTGCAAAGGGCGCTATAGAAGTAGAGGAGCCAAGATTATACAAGGATGCGTTTCCTTATGAGGATTTTCCGAAGAATGCATTTATTGAGGGGACCTATCCTTATGATCTGCCGGAAGAAATCTGGGTGACCGACACAACCTTCCGCGATGGGCAGCAGTCCATGGAATCCTTTACCCCCAAGCAGATCGAAGATATTTTTACCTACATGCATCTGTTGGACAACGGAAACGGCATTATCCGGCAGAGCGAGTTTTTTATCTACAGTGACCGGGACCGGGAAGCCATTGAGCGCTGCCAGGCGTTAGATTATGAATTCCCGCAGATCACCACTTGGATCCGTCCGCTGCCCAATGACATTGCGCTGGCGGCCAGCATGGGGATCAAAGAGACCGGTGTGCTGATGAGCTGCTCCGACTATCATATTTTTGGCAAGCTGAATAAAACCAGGAAAGAAGTATTTGATATGTACCTGAAGGCGGCAGCCGATATCATGGAAAAAGGGATTCGGCCCCGCTGTCATCTGGAAGATGTGACCCGTGCCGATCTGTTTGGCTTTGTTATCCCGCTGATCAAAGCATTAGATGAGATAGGCCGGGATGCCGGTGTACCTATCAAATTCCGTCTGTGTGATACGCTGGGTGTGGGCAAGCCGTTCAGCCGTATGGCCATCCCGCGCAGTGTGCCGGCGCTGGTGCATCATGTAAAAGAAGAAACCGGTGTGGATGCCAGACAGCTGGAATGGCACGGGCATAACGACTATTACTATGCTGTGGCCAACTCTACGGCGGCCTGGCTGCATGGCTTGTCCAGCATCAGCAGTACGCTGCTGGGCATTGGCGAGCGCACCGGCAACACGCCGTTGGAAGCTATGCTGGTAGAATATACCCAGCTGAAACAGCCGAAAAATCCGTTGAATTTCCATGCCTTAACAGAAATCGCCCGCTATTTTGAACGGGAGTTCCGTTATACGGTACCACCTAAAACACCTTTTGTCGGAGAGGATTTCAATGCTACCAAAGCAGGGATCCATGCCGATGGTCTGTTAAAGCATGAAGACATTTATAATTCCATTGATACCTTAAAAGTGCTCAATCGTCCCATCCGGATCGCTATCAACCAGTTCTCTGGGAATGCGGGGATTGCAGCCTGGATCAATGCCGAATATGGATTCCTGGGCGATGAAAAAATCACCAAGAAGGACCCGCTGGTGCATAAGATCAAAGCATGGATCGACGATCAGTATGCCAGCGGCCGTAACACTGCCATCAGTGACTGTGAAATGCATTTCCTGGTAGGGAAATTTATTGTAAGTATCCGTACCGGGAAAGATGAAGACTTAAAAAATATTGTAATTCCAGGGGGTTGTGGAGAACGTGGCTAATTTAACAGAAAAAATTATCAGCCGTCACATCACAGACGGAGAAATGAAACCGGGTACCGAGATCGGTTTGAAGATCGATCAGACTTTAACGCAGGACTCTACCGGAACAATGGCATATCTGGAACTGGAAGCCATGGGCATTGACCGCGTAAAGACAAAATTATCAGTGGCTTATATCGACCACAACATGCTGCAGGCCGGTCCGGAAAACTTTGACGATCACCTGTTTATCCAGAGCGCTGCCAAAAATTATGGCATCTGGTTTTCCAAACCGGGCAACGGCATCTGTCATCAGGTGCATCTGGAACGGTTTGGCGTGCCGGGTGACACCCTGATCGGCTCCGACAGCCATACGCCTACTGCCGGCGGGCTGGGTATGCTGGCCATCGGTGCTGGTGGTGTGGATGTGGCCGCTGCTATGGCAGGCTGCAGCTACTATATCCAGATGCCGGAAGTGATTGAAGTGCATCTGACAGGCCATCTGCGTTCTGGCGTATCGGCCAAAGATATTATTCTGTACGTGCTGCAGCAGGAAACGGTAAAAGGCGGCGTCAACAAAGTATACGAATACACCGGTGAAGGGGTAAAAACGCTGAGCGTGCCGGAACGGGCCACCATCACCAATATGGGTGCAGAACTGGGTGCAACCACATCCATCTTCCCCAGCGATGAAACAACCAGAGAATTCTTAAAATCCATGGGCAGAGAAGATGCCTATCAGCCGTTGAGCGCCGATGCAGATGCTACCTATCTGAAGACCATCGAAGTCAATCTGGACGAACTGGTACCTTTGGTAGCATGTCCGCACAGCCCGGATAAAGTGGTAGCAGTTAGCGAACTGGCTGGAGAAGTGATCCAGCAGGTAGCCATCGGCAGCTGCACCAACTCCTCCTATCTGGATCTGGCCAAATGCGCCATGCTGTTAAAAGGCAAAAAAGTAAACGAAAATATTTCCTTGGTGATCTCGCCAGGTTCCCGTCAGATCTTAAAACGGCTGGCCGATGACGGTCTGCTTTCTATTTTTCTGGAAGCCGGCGCCCGGGTGCTGGAATGCGGCTGCGGTCCATGTATCGGCATGGGGCAGGCACCCTGCAAGAACGGCAAAGCGCTGCGCACCTTCAACCGCAACTTCTATGGCCGCAGCGGTACCAAATCGGCCGATGTGTATCTGGTAAGCCCGGAAACTGCCGTTGCATCTGCTTTGGCCGGTGTTATTACTGATCCCAGCGGTATCGAAGTATTTGCCCAAGCAAAAGTGCCGGAAAAATTTGAAATCGATGACAATCTGCTGATTGCGCCAAATGAAGCGTACATCGGTAAAACAGAACTGGTGAAAGGACCGAACATCAAAGGCGTTCCGGCTGCTGTGCCGCCACAGGATGCTTTTAGCGCGAAAGTGCTGACTGTGCTGGAAGACAACATCACCACCGACCATATCATGCCGTCCAACGCGTCGTTATTGCCGTATCGTTCCAATATTCCACATCTGGCCGACTATTGCTTAACGCCAAGCGACGCCCAGTTCCCGGCCAAAGCCAAGGCCAACGGCGGCGGTATTATTGTAGCTGGTGAAAACTATGGACAGGGTTCCAGCCGGGAACACGCTGCGCTGGCTCCGCTGTATCTGGGTGTAAAAGCCGTTATCGCCAAATCCTTTGCCCGGATCCACAAACAGAATCTGGTGAACAACGGTATCATTCCGCTGGTATTTGCCGATGCTGCTGATTATGATAATATTCATGAAGGTGATGAACTGGCCTTTGATGGTCTGATCGATCAGATCAAAGCAGGCAGCGTAACAGTAACCAATCAAACGACTGGACAGCAGATCCCGCTGAAGATCGAGCTGGGCAGCAGACAGGAAGGGTTGTTGTTAGGTGGAGGGTTGTTGACTTCCATCAAAATGGCGAAGTAGGACTTGTTAAATTTCCGTTTGACGGTGTTGCAGAAAAATTTCCTGCGTCCTAATAAGTAGAAGGTTTGGCGCAGAAAGAGATGTTATTTTTTCTGCGCGGGTATGTGGTTAACAATAGAATCAACGAAAAATGAGGCGAATAGTATGCAAACAATTACACTGATTTACGGTGATGGTATCGGCAAGGAAGTGATTGCTTCTGCCAAAGCCATTGTGGAAGCTTCCGGGGCTCCGGTGGAATGGGAAGTGCAGGAAGCCGGTGCCGAAGCGGCAGAAAAATACGGCAAACCAATTGACGATGCGGTGCTGGAAAGCATTTCCCGCAATGGCGTGGCGCTGAAAGGTCCTACAGCCACACCAATCGGCAAAGGGTTCCGCAGTGTCAATGTAGAGATCCGCAAACGGCTGGATTTATATGTAAATCTGCGTCCGCTGCGCTCCTTTGAAGGCGTGAAATCGCTGTATCAGAACATTGATTTGACCATTGTGCGTGAAAATACAGAAGGGTTATACATTGGCATTGAAAAGCAGGTGGACGAAGGCCGTGCCGAAGCGACCAAAGTAATCACCAAAAAAGCCAGTGACCGCATTGTAAAATATGCCTTTGATTACGCAAAAGATATGGGCAAAAAGAAAGTGACAGCCATTCACAAAGCCAACATTATGAAGCTGACCGATGGTCTGTTCCTAAACTGTGCCAGAGAGATTGCCAAAGGCTATCCGGACATTGCGTTCAACGATAAAATCATTGATGCGGCCTGCATGGATCTGGCCCTCAACCCCTATGCCTATGATGTGCTGGTAGCGCCAAACCTGTACGGCGATATCATCTCGGATTTAGGCAGCGCTTTAGTCGGCGGGCTGGGCGTAGCGCCAGGCGCCAACATCGGGGAGCATGCCGCTGTATTTGAAGCCGTGCATGGCTCTGCACCGGATATCGCCGGCAAAGACCTGGCCAACCCCACATCGGCAATTTTATCCTCTGCCATGATGCTGAAACATTTGGGCATGAAAGAAGAAGGCCAGCGCATTGAGGATGCCGTGGCAGCCTGCTTCGCCGCAGGTCAGATGACCGGCGAACTGGGCGGCAGCCTGGGCTGCAAAGCCTTCACCAAAGCCATTATTGATAAGATGGTGTAAAAAAGAAAAAATAAAGCAAAAACAGATAAGCCTCTGAGATTAGAATTCTTCTCAGAGGCTTATCTGTTTTTGTCTGGAGATGAATTTACGCAAGGTGTTATACCAATGTAACATTTTGTTACAGCAATATGCATGAGATATTAGTTACTTTTATAATAGTGATAAATGAGATAAAATGAGTATGAAAATAAAACACTTTACCAAATTACGTTTGTTATATTAAACAATTAATATAAATGAACTTTGATTGAGGAGAGATGAAACAATGGGAAAAGTACGAAGTGAAAAAATGTTTGTAATGGGCCTTGATGGCCTAGATCCTCGTCTGACCAAAAAATATGTGGAAATGGGGATAATGCCGAACACCAAGAAGTTTATTGAAGCTGGTGCCCAGCGGGACGACTTGGTAATGTTGGGTGGTCATCCGACAGTTACCCCTCCAATGTGGACAACCTTAGCTTGCGGTTGCTATGCCAATGTGCACGGTGTTACAGGTTTCTGGAGACAGGGCAAAGAAATTGACGAAATGCTGTACAATGTAGGTTCTCGCGGCTGTGCTGCCGAACCGGCCTGGAACTGCTTTGCAGAAGCTGGCAAGAAAACGCTGGTATGGCACTGGCCTGGTTCCAGCTGGCCACCAACTTCCGATAATCCGAATCTGTCTGTGGTAGACGGGGTTGCTCCAGGTGTTGTAGGGGCAAGTACCTGCACACGCGATGAAGAATGTATGTTTAAAGCCAGTGAAGACGCAACAGAAATTACCCTGATCAAAGGGACCGCAGACCAGGCTGCCATGAAATGTGTCATTAAGGATGTCAATGTAGAAAAAGTGGATGAAAACAGTATTACTCATGCCGAATTGCGTTCCAACCAGCAAAACATGTCTATGAAAGGCCGTCTGATTATGGGACCGGAGGAAGGCTTAGCTGCTACATTCGAAGGCGCAAATATTTTAACGGCACAGTCCACCATTATACCGGCGCATGGCTGGGCAATGGATGTACCGGAAGGTGCCAAAGAAATGGTTCTGTTGACAAGTAAGAGTCTGGTACGCAGACCATTCCTGATTTTAAAGAATGAACAGGGCGTTTATGACCATGTCGCAATGTATAAAAACAAAAAGGCGACAGAACCTATGGCTGTATTCTATAAAGGCAAGATGGTCAGCAATATTGTAGATGATGCATTTTTCAAAGATGAAAAAACTATCGCTGCCCGTGCGATGAAACTATTGGATATTGCCGAAGACGGCAGTGAAGTGCGTATGTACGTTTCCGGCGCTATGGACTGTGAAGCACTGCGCGATGTAGTTTCTCCATCCAGCTTATATGATGAACTGGTAGCCGCTGGTGGGTATCCGCCACCACAGTCTACCTTTGGTTCTCACCAGAGAGAAATGGTAATTGACTGTATGCTGGATACCTGGAGATTATCTGGGGAATATCAGGCTGCCTGTCTGAACCACTGCATGAACGATTTAGGTTATGAAGTGGTATTCTCTCACTATCATATGGTGGACCTGGTAGAACACAACTTTATTCGGTTTATGACAGATAAAGGATACAATAAAAATCCGGAATCTGAATATGAATACTTCATGGAAGAACTGTATAAAGCTGCAGATGAATACATTGGCAAATTCCTGCATCTGCTGGATGAAGACTGGACTGTATTTATCGTGTCTGACCATGCGCAGGTTTGCCCGAAACACAATGCAGTAGGCATTGGCGATATGAACGGTATCAATGTTGGGATCATGAAAGAACTGGGCCTGACTGTTCTGAAAAAAGATGAAAACGGAAAAGAAATCCCACAAATCGACTGGAGCAAAACCGTTGCTGTTGCACCGCGTGAAAACCATATTTATCTGAACATTAAAGGCAGAAACGAACATGGTATTGTTGAACCGAAAGATCAGTATGAATGGGAAGAAGAAATCATCACCCGTTTATATGGATATAAGAACCCTGCCACCGGCAAACGCGTAATCAGCATTGCACTGCGCAACCGCGAAGCTGTACTGATCGGCTTAGGCGGACCGGAAAGTGGTGATATTTGCTACTGCGTTGCAGAAGGGTATAACCAGGATCATGCCGATTGTTTATCCACAACACTGGGCGAAAAAGATACCTCGGTATCTCCAATCTTTATCGCAGCCGGGAAAGGTTTGAAGAAAGCCTATACAACCGATCGTATCATTCGTGAAGTAGACCTGGCTCCGACTATGATCGCTTTAGGTGGCGTAAGAATGCCGGCACAGTGTGAAGGTGCACCCGTATATCAGATCTTAGAAGAAGGATTAGAAGCGTAAAAGTTGCAGTAAATTGAAACAAAAAATATAAATGCATGATAAATGGACTGTCAATCTGGCTGGATATTCGGATTGACAGTCCATGTTATATAAGTGAATGAAAAAATAAGTCGTTATATCGGTCAACCATAGGATATAATTTCTGTAGATATGTGATAAAATAGAAATGGTTTTATTTTTGCTTTCTGGATGGACCGTGTAAGGATAGGACAAGAGGTGATAACATGAAAACAGAACATTTATTATATTTTGTTGACCTGGCAGAAACACAGGCGCTGAGCAGAACTGCTGAGAAATTTTTTACATCCCATCAGGTGATCAAAAAAGCGATCCTCAGTCTGGAAGAAGAACTGAACGTAAAGCTGATCGAGACCAGTAATCAGGGGGCAACGCTGACAGAAAGTGGAGAGATCCTGCTGAACTACGCGCAAAGCATTCTGCATTGTGAGGACGCGCTGAAAAAAGAACTGGAACCGTTCAGTCAGGAACAGCGGAACAGAAAAAAAGCTGTGATTCAGCTTTATATTACGCCGTATCTGACAGATAAGCTGATTCTTAGTTTTATCGGGGAATATCAGACGAAAAATCCGAAAGTTACAATGGAACTGAACAGTTTGCCGGTTGAATTGATTTTAACACAGCTGGATACAGCAGAAAAAATTTCCATCATACCGACTATCGAGGTTGCTACGCATGAAGAAAGTTTTCAAAACATGTTGGAGGAAAATGGATTGGAGTTTTTTATATTAGCGGAACGTGCTCTGTATGCCTGTACACATACAAAAACAAAATGGGCAAAATGTGCTGTATTAAAAGAGAAAGAACTGGAGGGTATCTCGATGCTGGTTTCCAGCAATATTACATTGAATACGCAATTTGTCAGACCCAAAAATCAACAGATGGTGAACAGCATAGAAGCCCAGAAGAGTCTGATCAAGATGGGAAAAGGAATCGGCATTTTTACGCAGAAAGAATTTGAATACTATTTTAAAAATGAAAACAAATATGTTCTGATCCCGACCGATATCGGCCCGGTACAATACATTTGCATTCATAAAAAAGAGTTAGAAATACCTGATCATATACAGACTTTTTTGAACCAGTTTGCCAGCTGTCTGTAAATGATCAGGCGGATTTTACAGATGATCGATTGTGAACAGGACCCGATCATCCTGGACGGAAGCGGAAAGATGATAATCGGTAATCGTAGCAGGATGATACGCATAAATATCTTCGGAGTTGCAGACTAAGGCAAAATCATCGTGAACCACCACCGGAACACATTCATAGTCATCATAGTCGGCCAGCAGACAGCTGTTATAAGGCAGCTGAAGCGAAGAAAAGGATTCCAGCAGAGATTCTTTCTGCCAGATGGTTTTCGTGAAAACAGGTTTATTGTCCTGTATCATCTGATGCAGCGTTGCTTTGATGTCTGGAATATCGATTTGCAATTGTGTTGTTGGACCGGTATATTGCAGCATACAGGAATTTTCAGAAATTGAGCAGCTCTGCAAAATCAGAGATGGATCGCGTTTATACAGCGCATGAATAAACAACAGTGCCAGGGTACGAAAGTAGATTTTCTTTCCTTCGGATTCGCGAAACGTAATGACATCCAAAGTACAATCCTGTTTGAGTATCATATCAAGTGGCACATTTTTCTGGTTGACGATGGCAGCTAGTGCAGACGACAACAGAGAGGAATCGATCTGCTGCAGAGCCTGAAAAACCTCAGGGAAAGCCAGGTGGGAACGAATATTGTTATTTCCATGGCGATCTCCGGTCTCTTCATAATGCAGTTGCAGATCAGGAGAAGTAATGGTATAGGAAAGGCCGTTTGAAAAATGAATCGTAGGCATCACAATTCCTCCTTTTTATCAGTAAGCTGGTAAAATAGACAGAAAGATTTTTCTTTTTATTATAGCAAAGGATCATGGATAAAATAAAGTAAGGTTTTGAGAAAGTGGATTGCTGTAAGGGATGATTACATATAAAATGCCCTGTGCGAGAAAGGTGTGATGTTTCTGTCAGATCTGCTGGCTGAGCTGTTGCAAGCGCAATGGAGCGGTCAGCTGCTTTTTTATGTTCGATTCTGTTGAGAATCCAGCCCGGTACAGAGGATTTCCATGCTGCAAACCGGAATGTAAAAGAGAAGTAGAAGAATAAGAGTCTGGCATAGTCTGCACAAAATATAAACGAATTTGATGGTGATTTGAAATAGAGCTGTGATATAATGTATATTAGCGATATATGTGAGTAAGGAGGGGTCATTTTGAGCTACATCAGAGCCAATGAATTTACATTGCGCAATGAAACAGTGGCGTATATTTTTCGGCATGCGCCGGAGCTGGGATACAGCGATGAAGAAACGGAAGAATATCTGGCAGCGTTTGATCGGAAATTTTTAAAAATATTTTATGAGAAGGCCAAAGCAGAGGATGAAGCGTCTGTAATTACCAAGGATCTGGATGCCTTTTTAAATGGGCATGCATATGGGTACGGAACGCATTTTTGTCTGCTGCGCTATGGCAGATAAGGCAGGTGTTCAAATGTTTTATGATTATGCGAAGGTGCATGTAAAGGCCGGCGACGGTGGCAACGGCATTGTGGCCTGGCGCCGGGAAAAATACGTGCCTATGGGCGGTCCGGCTGGCGGTGACGGCGGGGATGGTGGCTCCATTATTCTGGAAGCCGATAATAATCTGCGTACGCTGATCGATTTCCGTTACAACACCCATTATAAAGCGGATCGGGGCAAGCACGGCCAGGGCAGCAATATGCACGGCAGTGATGCAGACGATAAAATCCTGCGGGTGCCGGTGGGCACCGTAGTGCGCGATGCTGACACCCAGCAGATTCTGGCTGACCTGACAACACCGGGGCAGCGGGTCGTGGTGGCAAAGGGTGGCCGCGGCGGTCGTGGCAACACCCATTTTGTCAGCTCCACACACCGGGCGCCTACGCTGGCGGAAAACGGTGATGCCGGGGAAGAACGGTGGATCACGCTGGAACTGAAACTGCTGGCCGATGTTGGCCTGGTGGGCTTCCCCAACGTGGGCAAGTCTACCATCATCTCCCGTGTATCGGCAGCCAAGCCTAAAATTGCCGATTATCATTTTACCACCATCGTGCCCAATCTGGGTATGGTAAAGGTGGACGAGGGCCGCAGCTTTGTTATGGCCGATATTCCGGGGCTGATCGAAGGCGCTGCCGAGGGTGCAGGGCTGGGGCACCGGTTTTTGCGGCATACAGAACGTACCAAGGTGCTGGTTCACGTGCTGGATATCAGCGGTTCGGAAGGACGGGACCCTCTGGAAGACTTTAAAATTGTCAATCAGGAGCTGGAGCGCTATAATCCTGCGCTGATGAAACGGCCCATGGTCATTGCCGCCAATAAAACTGATATTATGGGCGAGATCGATTATCTGGCCCGCCTGCAAGAAGAGCTGCCGGACTACGAAGTGTTCCCCATCTCCGCTGCAACCGGAGAAGGACTGAAACCGCTGGTGTATCGTCTGGCTGAACTGGTAGAGCAGGTGGAACTGGAACCGGCAGATGTGATACCAACAGAAGAAGTAAAAATTACGAAAGTCGTGGAAGAGGAAGCAAAATTCACGATTGAACGGGATGCGACAGGCGTTTTTGTGGTGTCCGGACCGGAAATTGAACGGCACTGGAGAAGAACCAATTTTGTCAATGAGGATGCAGTGACACGATTTTTACAGATTGTAGAGGCAATGGGTGTGGTAACCGCGCTGCGGGAACATGGCTGCAAGGACGGCGATACTGTAAGGATCAAAGATGTAGAATTTGACTTTATGGACTAATTTGGGGGACAAATACAGATGGAACTGTTATTTTACTGCCTTGGCGGTCTGGGGATGTTCCTGTTTTCCATGAAATCCATGTCTGACGGTTTGCAGGCATTAGCTGGCGACAAACTGCGGGACATTCTGGAAAAAGGGACCAAAACCCCAATTCGAGGAATTTTTACAGGTGCTCTGGTGACAGGGCTGATCCAGAGCAGTGCTGCAACCACTGTTCTGACCATCGGTCTGGTAAATGCCCGCCTGATGACATTGCGCCAGGCCATCGGGGTCATTATGGGTGCCAACATTGGTACCACTGTGACGGCCTATCTGATCGGTTTTAAATTATCAGAGTATGCACTGCCCATTGTGTTTGTGGGCGCTTTCTTACTGTTTTTCGGGAAAAAAGAACGCTGGCTGAATCTGGGCCAGGTAATTCTGGGGTTTGGTCTGCTGTTTTATGGCATGGATGTCATGGGGCAGGGATTGAAACCGCTGGCGGAGTTTCCGCAGTTTACCCAGCTGATGCTGAGCGTGGAAGACAATGCACTTTTAGGCGTAGCGGTAGGTGCCATCCTGACTGCAACCATTCAGAGCAGTAGTGCTATGATCGGGATTATGCAGGAGCTGGCTTACCAGGGGGTTATGACCTACAGCCAGATCGTGCCTATGCTGTTTGGCAGTAACATTGGGACAACCATCACCGCGCTGCTGGCCGGGCTGGGAACTACAGTAAATGCCAAACGCACTTCTATCGTCAACTTGATGTTTAACACCATTGGTACCTTTATTTTTCTGCCTTTGTTTATGCTGGGCATATTCCCCTTCCTGGTGGAAACAATCTCTAATCTGCTGCCCGGCGGCGGTTGGGAGGCCATGAACATTAAGATGCAGATCGCGCAGACCCATGGGATGTTCAACATCACCAACACCATTCTGTTTTTACCATTTGTATCGCTTCTGGATCGTCTGGTCTGCAAAATGATTCCCGACCAGGAAGATACCCGCGATCTGATGGTGCAGCCCAAATATCTGGAAAAACGTCTGCTGGGCAATATGCCTATGGCGTTATCCAATGCCAGCCGTGAAATGCTGCATATGGGCCGCATGGCTGCCGAAGCACTGGAATATGCGGTGGACTACTATTTCCTGCATGGGGAAGACGACAAAACAGAAGCATTGCGGCGGGAAAACACCGTGGATATTCTGGAGCAGGCCATCACCCAGTATGTAATTGATGCCACCTACGGACATGATGTCAACCATACGCTATCGCAGCGCAGCTATATGATTCTGCAGGCTGTTGGCGATCTGGAACGGGTAGGCGACCATGCCGAAAATCTGGTGGAACTGACCGATTACTGTCTGGAAAATAAAATTGAGATGTCCAAAGAAGCCAATGACCGTCTGCGGGAAATGATGCAGATGGTGGAAAAAGCGCTGGCAGACAGCTTAACCGCTTTGCGCAACAACAATGTGGATCTGGCCCAGAAAGTAATCGAGCAGGACGATATCATCGATGAGATGGAAAGCGACCTGCGCAAGGGTCATATTACCCGTTTGAATGCTGGCGCCTGCAGTGCCGCTGCCGGTGCTGTTTACCTGGATATCCTGTCCAACCTGGAACGGATCGGTGACCATGCGGTAAATCTGGCGCAGGCTGTGATCGAAGATCAGAATTAAAAGAGAAGCATAAAACGTGTAGCAGAAGACACGTTATATAATCAGAAAAAAGGGCTGTTTGCGTCAGATGCTGCGGCCCTTATTTTACAGGAGTGTGAATGAGGATGAGTGTCCTTGTTGTTGTTTTGCTGTTTCTGCTGGGTATTCTGCTGATTGTAAAAGGCGGCGACCTGTTTGTGGATGCATCCACCTGGATCGCTGTCAAATCGGGGATTCCCAAATTTATTATCGGGGCCACCATTGTCAGTCTGGCTACTACATTACCAGAGCTACTGACTTCTGCTATCGCCACTATGGATGGAAAAACCGGTATCGCGGTGGGAAATGCGGTGGGCTCTGTAACTGCCAACGTA
>CAMFFG010000002.1 GCA_945949655.1 uncultured Peptococcaceae bacterium | reverse complement strand
GCCAGGTTGGATCGGGTGTTGAGCAGTGACGAGATCCGCAATATGATCACTGCCATGGGTACCGGTGTGGGCAATGACTTTGATATCACTAAAGCCCGCTATCATAAACTGATTCTGATGACCGATGCCGATGTGGACGGCGCCCATATCCGTATTCTGCTTTTGACCTTCCTGTTCCGCTACATGCGTCCTCTGATCGATGAAGGCTATGTATATGTGGCACAACCGCCACTGTACGGTATCAAAAAAGGCAAACAGATCGAGTATCTGTATGATGACGCAGCGCTGGACCGCTATCTGGAAGAAAATAATAAAGAGCGGGAAAAGCTGGACATTCAGCGCTACAAAGGGTTGGGCGAAATGAATGCCGAACAGCTGTGGGACACCACTATGAACAACGAAACCAGAACGCTGCTGCAGGTCACCATTGAGGACTGTGTGGAAGCGGACCGGCTGCTGAATATGCTGATGGGCGATAAAGTGGAGCCGCGCAGAAACTTTATCACCACCAACGCCAAATATGTAAGAAATCTGGATATTTAAGGAGGTGCTCGGAATGGAACTGGAATTTAATCACGGGAAAATTATGCCCACTGTGATGGAAAATGAGCTGCAGACATCCTTTATCGACTATGCCATGAGCGTAATCACCAGCCGGGCGCTGCCCGATGTGCGCGATGGCTTAAAACCGGTTCATCGCCGCATATTGTTTTCCATGTATAAAAACGGCATGACGCCGGATAAAAAACATAAAAAATCACCGCACATCGTCGGCGATGTGCTGGCCAAGTATCATCCACACGGGGATATTTCGGTGTATGATGCCATGGTGCGTCTGGCACAGGATTTTAACATCCGTTATCCGCTGGTGGATGGCCAGGGAAACTTTGGTTCGGTGGACGGTGACTCCGCCGCTGCCATGCGTTATACCGAAGCCAAAATGACCAGGCTGACGCTGG
Source organism: uncultured Peptococcaceae bacterium (assembly GCA_945949655.1). GTDB lineage: Bacteria > Bacillota > Peptococcia > Peptococcales > Peptococcaceae > UBA7185. The sequence goes on along the minus strand of CAMFFG010000002.1, from coordinate 22,615 downwards.
AAATGCTGGCTGATCTGGAAAAAAACACGGTAGATTTTGGCCCCAACTACGATGAATCGCTGGAAGAACCGCTGGTGCTGCCAAGCCGTTATCCCAACCTGCTGGTAAATGGGTCCTCGGGGATCGCAGTGGGGATGGCCACCAATATTCCGCCTCACAATCTGGGCGAAGCCATCGATGGTGTGGTGGCCCTGATCGAAAACAGAGATCTGCCTGATAAAGAACTGATGAAATATATCAAAGGACCTGACTTCCCCGGCGGCGGTATCATTTTAGGCCGCAAGGGCATTGAGGACGCTTATCTGACTGGCCGCGGCTCCATTAAAGTGCGTTCCAGAAGCGAGATCGAGCCGATGAACAACGGCAAGAACCGCATTGTGGTAACAGAGATCCCCTATCAGGTCAACAAAGCTCGCTTAATTGAGAAAATCGCCGAGCTGGCCCGGGATAAAAAAATCGACGGTATCACCGATCTGCGGGATGAGTCGGACCGCAAAGGGATGCGCATTGTCATTGAACTGCGCCGCGATGTCAATCCGCAGGTGATCCTGAATCAGCTGTATAAAAATACCCAGCTGCAGGATAACTTTGGTGTGATCATGCTGGCGCTGGTCAACGGTATGCCGCAGATCTTAACATTAAAACAGATGCTGAACTACTACATTGACCATCAGGAAAATGTAGTGACCCGCCGGACCAAATATGATCTGGCCAAAGCGGAAGAGCGGGCTCATATTGTGGAAGGGCTGAAGATCGCCGTCGATAATATCGATGAAGTGGTAAAAATCATCCGTTCCTCCAAAAATGATCCTGAATCTAAGGAGCGGTTAAATCAGCGTTTTGGTCTGACAGACAAGCAGGCCCAGGCTGTAATTGAAATGCAGCTGCGCCGTCTGACCGGTCTGGCCAGAGAAAAACTGGAAGAAGAACTGGCAGATCTGTACGAAAAAATCACTTACTACAGAAGTATTCTGGCTGATGAAGGCAAGCTACTGCAGATCATTAAAGATGAACTGCTGCAGATCAAAGAAAAATACGCCGACACCAGAAGAAGCCAGATCAGCAATTACGAGGACAAGCTGGAACTGGAAGATCTGATCGAGGAAGAAGATGTGGTTATCACCATCAGCCATACCGGTTATATCAAACGGATGCCAAGTGATACCTACAAGAGCCAGAAACGGGGTGGTCGCGGCATTACCGCCATGACCACCAAAGAAGAGGATTTTGTAGAACAGATCTTCACCACCAGCACTCACAACTTCCTGATCTTCTTCACCAATAAAGGCAAATGTTATCGCCTGAAGGTGTACGAAATTCCGGAAGCAGGGCGACAGGCTAAAGGCACGGCCATCGTAAATCTGCTGAATATTACCGGTGATGAAAAAATCACCACAGTGATCCCGCTGAAAAAATTTGAAGAAGAAATGTATCTGATGGCCGCTACCCGTCTGGGTGTGGTGAAGAAAACACCGCTGGCCGAATATGATACCTCCCGCCGTGATGGAATCATTGCTATTAATCTGGAAGACAACGATGAACTGATCGGTGTACAGCTGACCGATGGCAAACAAGATATGATTCTGGTAACAGCTGGCGGACAGGCCATCCGCTTTGCCGAAGAAGAAGCACGGCCAATGGCCCGGGCTACCAAAGGTGTTCGCGGTATTAAACTGATGGACGACGACTATGTAGTCGGCATGGAAGTGGTACGGGATGAAGGCGAACTGCTGGTGATCACTGCCAATGGCTATGGCAAACGAACACCACTAAGCGAATACCGGCAGCAGGCCAGAGGCGGCAAAGGCGTATTCACCGTTCGTCCAAGCGCACGCAATGGCGAGATCGTCGGCGCACTGGTTGTAAAAGATGGCGAAGAAATTATGGCTATCTCTAAAGAAGGCATTATCATCCGCATTAAAGTAGATGAAATTTCTTCTATGGGACGTACCACCCAGGGTGTGACCATCATGAAAGTTGCCGAACATGATACAGTAGTATCCATGGCGCGCGTGGCAGAACATGAAAGCGATCAGAAAGAACAGAAGCTGTTTGAATAAATAGAGCGGCAGTGATCAGACTGTTTTGCAGGCGCAATCAAAATAGATAGAACAAAAGAAAGAGCAACGGAACTCTGTGTACCAGAGAAGATAGCCGTTGCTCTTTTTATCTCTTTATAATAAAAAATTTTAAAAAATCAGAATGGCAGAGATGTGTTATACATCCAGTTTCATGTCGCCATCTTTGATCCAGCCTTTTTTGCGCATAAATTCAGATACTGCAAAGGCGATGATGGCTGGCAGAATAAAGTGCATCAGTGCGATCTGAAACAGCACGGTACCGGCGGGTAAGGTTTCTGTCATGGTCTGGAAGGTCATGATCTGTCCAACCAGACCGGCGCTGCCCATGCCGGAACCGGTGGCGTTACTGGTCATGCCGAATACCATGGTGGATACCGGTCCTAAAATGGCGCTGGCGATAATAGCCGGCAGCCAGATGACAGGTTTGCGCACGATGTTACCGATCTGCAGCATACTGGTGCCTAGACCCTGGGCCAGCAGACCACCGATTTTGTTTTCCCGATAGCTGGCTACGGCAAAGCCTACCATGTTGCAGCAGCAGCCCACCACAGCGGCACCGGCTGCGATACCGTTCAGATTCAGAATAATGCCTAAAGCGGCGGAGCTGATGGGCAGCGTTAAAATAATACCCATCAGTACAGAGACGATAATGCCCATCAGGAATGGCTGCTGCACGGTGCCCCAGTTGATGAGAGAGCCGAGCCATACCATAAAGGCGGAGATTGGAGGCCCCAGAATAAGGCCGACTGCAGAGCCGGAAAGAATACCGCAGAAGGGTGTAACCAGGATGTCCACTTTTGTTTTGCCCGAAACCAGATGGCCGATCTCGATGGCTACATAGGCGGCAATAAAAGCGCCTAAAGGTTCGCCAGGGCCAGCCAGATGGATGACACCGTCGGTCAGCACGGTACCTGCTAAAATTTTAGAAGCAAATGCACCTACCATACCGGCTGTGGCGGCAGATAATAATACCAGTGGAGGTTCTTTGAAGCGATGTGCTACACCGCAGCCAATGCCGGCGCCGGTGACAGCAGCAGCCATTTTACCGATCAGAAAGATGGTACTGCCTGCAGAGCCACCGATCAGATTTCCGACCTGCTGGATGATGGTACCGATGATCAGTGTGGCAAAAAGGCCGGTGGCCATGCCGCTGAGTCCGTCGATAAAAACTTTGTTGAGCCATTTTTTTAATGTTTGCAAGATAAATCCCCCTTGACAGAATTGTCGGTAAAAGATATATCATTATATACACAAATAACTCAAAAGAACAAGCGGGAGGTGGCCATTTTGAGCCAATCAGTCAATACAATTCGTTTATTACAGCAATCTTTACAGCTGTCAATCTGTAACGGGGCGTTCTGTATAGACGCCACTATGGGTAAGGGACATGATACGCTGTTTCTGGCCGAACTGGTGGGAGAGAAGGGCCGCGTGCTGAGTATGGATGTGCAGCCGGCGGCGTTGGAGGCGACCGCAGCGCTGCTGCAGAAGCATCAGATGACAAAGCGGGTGCAGCTGGTGCTGGACGGCCATGAACATATGGATGCTTATGCAGCGCCGGAGACAGTGGATGCAGTGATGTTCAATCTGGGCTATCTGCCCGGCGGCGACCATGCCATTGCCACAAAAGCGGAAACCACCATTGCAGCACTGGAACAGAGCCTGCAGCTGTTAAAGCCGCTGGGGATGATTTCGCTGGCCATCTATCACGGCGGCGATACAGGCTTTGCCGAGCGGGACGCTGTGCTGCACTGGCTGAAACAGCTAGATCATAAACGGTATACGGTGCTGGTGACCGATTTTTACAATCGGCCCAATTATCCGCCGCTGGCTGTGCAGATCATAAAAGAAAAGCAGAAATGAGATGGATATAGGATGATTTTACTGAATGAATCTATAGGATGAAGAAATCTTTTCGGTATTATTTATGATAAAAAAGTGGATAAAAATTCAATATTATGCCTTGCAAAGCAATTCTAAATTGAGTACAATAGGAACAAGTTACACCTATTGGGGGGTGTAAGAAATAAAAATTTGAAGGGACGCGAAACAATGATGAAAAAAAGTTGGATGAAAGGCGTTGCAGTGGTTGCCATTGCCGCAATGTCCATGGGGATGCTGGCCGGCTGCGGCGGCAGTAAAGACAGTGGCGCACAGCAGAGCGCAGAAGATGGCAAAACCTATAAAGTAGGCGTAGTGCAGCTGGTTCAGCACGGCGCACTGGATCAGGCCAATCAGGGTATGATCGACGGTCTGAAAGACAATGGTTATGAAGAAGGAAAAAATCTGGTAATCGACCAGCAGAATGCCCAGGGTGATCAGAGTAATCTGCAGAATATTGCCCAGCAGTTTGTTTCCAACGAAAGTGATATCATTCTGGCAATCGCAACACCGGCCGCACAGGTGATGGCTGCTGCAACCGAAGATATTCCTATTGTAGGGACTGCCATCACCAGCTACACCGGTGCAAAACTGGTGGAAAGCGATGAAGCACCTGGCACCAACGTAACCGGTACCAGCGATATGAACCCCATCGAAGCACAGTTGAATCTGTTATTACAGATCGTGCCGGATGCAAAGGTGATCGGTACGGTTTACACTGCCAGTGAAACCAACTCTCAGATCCAGGTAGATATTCTGGAACAGATTGCCGGTGAAATGGGCCTGACGGTGGAAGCAAGAACCATCTCCAATGTAAACGATATTCAGCAGGCTGCACAGAGCCTGGTTGGCGAAGTGGACGCTTTATGGCTGCCAACGGACAACAACGTGGCATCTGCTATGCCACAGGTAATCGGCGTGACCGATGAAAACGGCATTGTAACGATCTGTGGGGAAGAATCCATGGTAAGAGCCGGCGGTACTGCCACTTACGGCTTCAGCTACTATAAACTGGGCTATAATGCCGGTGTGATGGCTGCTAAAATTTTAAGCGGGGAAAGTGTTCCTGCTGAAATGCCGATCCAGTATATGCCGGAAGAAGACTGCGTTGCTATTGTGAATACCGATGCAGTAGCAGCACTGGGTATTGAAATTCCAGCTGATATTATGGAAGGTGCAACTCAGGTAACCACTGGTTCCACTGCAGAATAAGAGGCAAATCAGATACGAATGTATCTTTTTTGCCACACCGCGGTTATCTGTCACCGCGGTGTGGAATAAAGCAGGCAGAGAAATTCTGAAGGATGGAAGGATTGAAGTAGTATGAAGAAAAACAGTAAACTGATGAAGGGTGTTGCAGTGGCAGCCATTGCTGCTATGTCCATGGGGATGCTGGCCGGTTGCGGCGGCAGCAAGGATGCCAGCAGTGACGCGGCGCAGGACGGTAAGGTTTACAAAGTAGGCGTTGTACAATTGGTGCAGCATGGTGCGCTGGATCAGGCCAATCAGGGTATGATCGATGGTTTGAAGGACAATGGGTATGAAGAAGGCAAAAATCTGCAGATCAATCAGCAGAATGCCCAGGGCGATCAGAGCAATCTGCAGGGTATTGCGCAGCAGTTTTTAGCTGACGAAGTAGATATTATTCTGTCGATCTCCACACCGGCCACACAGGTGATGGCTACAGCAACAGAAGATATTCCGATCGTAGGGACAGCGATCACCAGCTTTGAACTGGCTGGTCTGGTAGAAAGCGATGAAGCGCCAGGCACCAATGTGACCGGTACCCATGATATGAGTCCGGTGGCAGAACAGATCGATCTGCTGCTGCAGGTCGTACCGGATGCAAAAACGGTAGGTACCATTTACAGTTCCAGCGAAAAAAATTCGCAGGTACAGGTGGGAATCCTGAAAGAAGTTGCTGCGGAAAAAGGTCTGACGGTAGTGGAACGGACCATTTCCAGCGTGAACGATATCCAGCAGGCTGCACAGAGTCTGGTTGGCGAAGTGGATGCTATCTGGCTGCCTACTGATAATACGGTGGCTTCGGCTATGCCGCAGGTAGTAGGTGTGACCGATGAAAACGGTATCGTAACAGTATGTGGGGAAGAATCCATGGTATACGCTGGCGGCACCATTACTTACGGGATCAACTTCTATCAGATCGGCTATGATGCCGGTGTGATGGCGGCTAAAATTCTGAATGGCGAAAGCGTTCCGGCGGAAATGCCGATCCAGGGCCCAACAGATCTGAATCTGGTGATCAATCCGGATGCAGTAAAAACTCTTGGCTTGGAAATTCCAGCTGATTTGATGGAACAGGCTACGCTGACTACCGATGAAGCCAAATAAACAATTCTAAAGCAAACAGCATAACGCCGGAGAGGTATCACGGGAAACTGTGATGCCTCTTTTTTCGATTGCATTGTCTGGACAGAATAAAAAATATTTTGAATGATGTTTTGCTGGCAAAAGTGTGATAGTTTGCAATGCTGGAAGAAAAAATGAAATATCCGGTACAAAAATAGAATAAAAAAATAATAGATATTGAAATTTTCTGTCAGGCAGGATACAATAGACCACATATGATACATTGCGATCATAAATAGAAATTTTGAAGGATGGAAGGATTGAAGTGGTATGAAGAAAAACAGTAAACTGATGAAGGGTGTTGCAGTGGCAGCAATTGCTGCGATGTCTATGGGTATGCTGGCCGGTTGCGGCGGCAGTAAGGACAATGGCAGTGCTGCGCAGGACGGAAAGGTTTACAAGGTAGGTGTGGTGCAGTTGTTGCAGCACGGTGCACTGGACCAGGCCAATCAGGGTATGATCGATGGTCTGAAGGACAATGGTTATGAAGAAGGCAAGAATCTGCAGGTCAATCAGCAGAATGCCCAGGGCGACCAGAGCAATCTGCAGGGTATTGCTCAGCAGTTTTTAGCCGATGAAGTAGATATGATCCTGTCGATCTCCACACCGGCCACGCAGGTGATGGCTACGGCAACAGAAGATATTCCCATTGTAGGGACAGCTATTACCAGCTTTGAACAGGCTGGCCTGGTAGAGAGCGATGAAGCGCCGGGCACCAATGTGACCGGTACCCACGATATGACACCGGTGGCAGAGCAGATCGATCTGCTGCTGCAGGTCGTACCGGATGCCAAGACCATCGGTACCATTTACAGTTCCAGCGAAAAGAATTCACAGATACAGGTCGGTATTCTGCGGGAAGTATGCGCAGAACGGGGACTGGCCATTGAAGAACGGACCGTATCCAGCGTGAACGATATTCAGCAGGCTGCACAGAGCCTGGTTGACGAAGTGGATGCCATCTGGCTGCCTACCGATAATACGGTGGCTTCGGCTATGCCGCAGGTAGTGGGTGTGACCGACGAAGCGGGCCTGGTGACTCTAGGCGGCGAAGAATCGCAGGTGCTGGCTGGGGCAACCCTGACTTACGGGATCAACTTCTATCAGATCGGCTATGATGCAGGTGTGATGGCAGCCAAAATTCTGAATGGCGAAAGCGTTCCGGCGGAAATGCCGATTCAGGGCCCAAGTGATCTGAAACTGGTGATCAATACCGATGCTGTGGAAATCATCGGTGTGGAAATTCCAGCTGAACTGATGGAACAGGCTGAATTGGTGACCACACAGACAAACTAAACTGCATTTACAGAGATCATGCTCCGCTCCGGAAAATCCGGGGCGGAGTTTTTGCTGTGGCGCAAAAATCTATTACAGTATTGAAAATTCATACGGAACCCTGTACAATGAATACAATAAGCAATATGTCAAGGAAACAGAGAAGGGAGTTCATTATGAAGGGTAATATGTGGAGAAAATGTTGTGCGGTTTTGACCATCGCTGCGCTGGCAGTGGGTATGACGGCGGGCTGTGGCAATCAGCGTGAGGAGAAAGCGCAATATAAAATCGGTATCGTGCAGCTGGTAAATCATGACGCGGCAAACACCGCGCGGGATGGTTTCGTGGCTGCGCTGGCCGATAATGGCTTTGTGGAAGGCGACAATACAACTTTTATTGAGCGCAACGGGCAGAATGAACAGAGCAATCTGGAAGGGATCGCGCAGACGTTTATCAATGAGGAGGTAGATCTGATCTGCGCTGTATCTACATCGACCGCGCAGGTAATGGCGGCGGCTACCAGCGAGATCCCCATTGTAGGGACTGCCATCACCGATTATGAAGAAGCGCGGCTGGTGGAACGCAACGATGCGCCAGGATATAATGTGACTGGCACCAGTGATCAGAATCCCATTGAAAAGCAGGGCGCGTTGATCGTGCAGTTAGTGCCGGATGTGCAAACGGTTGGTATTCTGTACAATTCCAGCGAGATCAATTCGCAGCTGCAGGTGGCTCATATGAAACAGTATCTGCAGGAGCAGGGCATTGCTGTGCAGGAAGGTGCTTTCTCCAACATTAATGATATGCAGCAGACTGCACAGAATTTAGCTGAGGTGGTGGATGTTATTTATCTGCCTACCGATAACACGGTGGCTTCGGCTGTGCCGCAGGTGATCTCGGTGACAGATGAGGCCCGTATCCCTGTGATCTGCGGTGAAGTGGCCCAGGTGGAAGGCGGCGGCACGGCTACCTATGGGATCGATTACTACAAACTGGGGTATCACACTGGGGAGATGGCGGTAAAAATTTTGAGTGGCGAGGCAGAACCATCTGCTATGCCTATCGAATATGCGGCAGAAGAGGATCTGGCGCTGGCTGTCAACAAAGAGGAAGCAGACCGCATTGGTCTGGTTATTCCGCAGGAAATCATGGAGCAGGCTGTTCTGGTTACCACAAAAGCGACAAAGTAGTTGCAGTGTAAATAAAAACGGGTGCGGAATATAATATTCAGAATAGGCAGCAGGATTGCAAAAATGAATTGCTTGCAATCCTGTTTTTTTGCCGGGCAGAGCGGCGCTGCTTAAAAATCTTATGAAAAAATTATTTTATTCATACAGTTGCAGGGCGATTTTCATTGCAAATTAGCAGGGATTGTTCTAAAATAGAGGCATATGTATTCGTAGGATGGTTGGAAAGGAGTTTTTTTATGAGTATGGGTTTGGTTTTATCCACACTGTGGCAAGGGCTGCTGTGGGGGATTCTGGCATTGGGTGTGTACATCACATATCGGGTGCTGGATGTGGCAGATTTAACGGTAGAAGGTAGTTATCCGTTGGGTGCTGCAGTAGGTGTTTCTTATATTGCGGGGGGCGGTTCTCCTATTATCGCGGTCGTGCTGGCGTTTCTGGCCGGCTCGGTGGCTGGTATCGTAACAGGGCTGCTGCATACCAAATTAAAGATTCCCGCTCTGCTGGCAGGGATCCTGACCATGATCGGGTTGTATTCCATCAATATTCGCATTATGGGTGATAAATCCAATGTGTCGATTTTGCGTATGGATACCATCTACACCTATTTTGGCAATCTGGGACTGGGCAAGAATGAAAGCATTCTGGTCTGTGGATTGATTTTTGTGGTTGCGATTATCGCATTTTTATACTGGTTCTTCGGTACAGAGATCGGTGCTGCTATTCGTGCCACCGGCTGCAACAAGCAGATGATCCGGGCACAGGGTGTGGACACCGATGTTACCACCATTCTGGGTCTGTTGATCAGTAACGGGATGGTTTCCATGGCCGGTGCGCTGCTGGGTCAGAGCCAGGGGTTTGCCGATGTAGGTATGGGTACTGGTACTATCGTAATCGGTCTGGCTTCGGTTATTATCGGGGAAGTACTGTTTGGCACCCGCAATTTTATGAATTGGCTGCTGGCTGTTGTGGGCGGCTCCATTGTGTATCGTATTGTAATTGCGGTAGTACTGAAGATGGGTATGAATCAGAATGATATGAAACTGCTGACAGCGATCATCGTAGTCATTGCCCTGGCTATGCCGCTGATTAAAGAAAAGATCAGCAATGTAAAGGGGGCGTGAGCAGATGTTAGATGTAAAAGAAATTCGCAAAACCTTTAATAAAGGCACAGTCAATGAAAAGAAAGCGCTGCAGGGACTGAATCTGCATCTGAATGACGGTGATTTTGTGACGGTGATCGGCGGCAACGGCGCCGGTAAATCCACCATGCTGAACGCTATTGCCGGTGTGTGGCCGGTGGACAGTGGCACCATCACCATTGATGGGATTGATGTCACAAAACAGCCCGAGTACAAACGGGCCAAATATATCGGCCGTGTATTTCAGGACCCGATGATGGGGACTGCTGCCAACATGCAGATCGAAGAAAATCTGGCCATTGCCAGCCGCCGCGGTAAGATTCCGGGTTTAGGCTGGAGTTCCAAGGCCAAACAGAAGGAACAGTTTCGCGAAATGCTGGCTGAGCTGGATCTGGGTCTGGAGGATCGTCTGACCAGCAAGGTGGGCCTGCTCTCCGGCGGACAGCGGCAGGCTGTTACACTGCTGATGGCTACGCTGAATCAGCCGAAGCTTCTGCTTCTGGATGAACACACCGCCGCGCTGGACCCGAAGACTGCGGCCAAGGTGCTGGAACTGACAGAAAAGATCGTAGAGCGGGATCATCTGACTACACTGATGATCACCCACAACATGCGTGATGCACTGCGCTGCGGCAATCGACTGATCATGCTGTATAACGGGCAGATCATCATTGATGTGGCCGGAGAAGAAAAGAAAAATCTGGACGTGCCAGATCTGCTGAAAATGTTTGAAAAGGCCAGCGGGGCGGAAATGGTCAATGACCGTATGCTGCTGGGCTAGATCAGAAGATATCGTTTCTTTACAGCGTATAACAACTGTAAAGTATAATAGCCGGATGCGTGGATGCATCCGGCTATTCTTTATCTTTTACATGCTATGTGTGTTTTATATGCGTTTTGTTACTGTGCTGATAAGCCAGCCAATGATACCGCCGATGATAGCGGGGATCACCCAGCCCAGGCTCAGATCGTAGAAGGGCACCATCTGCAGCAGGCTGCTGAGGCCATCGGTGGCGATGCTGTAGTTGGCGGCCAGCGCTTCCAGACCATTGGGGATACTGATGCAGGCTGTGCCGATCAGGATGCCGATATAGATCGGTTTGCGGCCTTTGAACCATGGTTCCAGGAAGGATACCAGCACCAGAGCGATCAGCACCGGGTACACCATCAGTAAAGCTGGCAGTGTGATACTGAGCAGCTGGGTAAGACCGATGTTGCTGACAAAAAAGCTGAACAGACAGACCGCAAGGATAACATGATTGTATTCCAGTTTTACATAATTGCTGCTGAAATATTCACCGCAGGCGGTGGTGAGCCCGATGGCTGTGGTCAGGCAGGCGAACATAACGGCAATACCTAAGATCATCATACCAACTGTGCCAAAGAGATGATTGGCCACTGCCGAAAGCAGCTGACCGCCATTGGGGAACTGTCCCAGTGAGCCTGCTGTGGCGCCCACATAAGCCAGAATACCGTAAACCACAGCCAGTCCCACTGCCGCCAGCAGACCGGCCAGCAGGGTGTATTTGGCGATATTTTTTTCTTTCTGGATGCCCATGGCCTCAATGTTGTCAATCACGATCAGGGCAAAAATGCCGGCAGCCAGCGCATCCATAGCCATGTAACCCTCAATGATTCCCTTAAAGAAAGAGATGGAGGTGTAATCGCCGACCGGTTCACCTAATGGGCTGATGGGATTAATAACGGCGCTGATTCCGATGATAAAAATAGAGAGCAGCAGAATGGGCGTCAGTACTTTACCCACGATGGCCACGATTTTGTTCGGATTGGCCGACAGCAGGTAGGTTGCTCCAAAGAAAACGGCTGTGAACGCGAAAGAACACAGTGTGGTATTGGCGCCATCGCCTAAAAAGGGCAGGATGGCCAGCTCAAAGGATACGCTGCCGGTGCGCGGAATAGCAAACAGCGGGCCGATCAGCAGATAGATCAGTACAATAAAAAATGTGGCAAAGCCATCTCCAGCCCGGCCAACCATAGTTTTCAACGAGCGGTTGGAAAATACCACAGCGGTGATAGCCAGAAGCGGCAGGCCTACATCGGTGGTGATATAACCGGCCAGTGCGATCCAGACATTGCTGCCAGCAGCCTGCCCCATGGATGGCGGAAAAATCATATTTCCGGCGCCGAAAAACAGCGCGAACAGCATGAGCGACAGGGAAAGCAGCTGGAAAAAAGATAATTTTTCTTTCATGATTTCCTCCTGTATACTGTATTATTACAAATGCCAAAATAAAGAGCTGTTTTCACACAGCCAACGGTTTTATTCTAACACAAAGGATAGATAGAAACAATACAGAAAGCCGATTTATTTCTGATTTCTGCGGGAAAAAGCAGGTAATATTTTTTTGGGAGATAAAGCGGGGCACAGGATGCGAACGGGAACAGCTTCTGACAGTGCAAGATGTCGCCGCAGACGGGAGCCGAATCAAACATAAATGCAGCAGAAAACAGCTGTGCCGTAAGTGCTGGCACAGCAATCTCGATATCAGCCTGCTCTGGATCAAACTGGCGGTCATGATAAAGTGCCATCATGTGGCCTGCAATGGCAATGTGGTCTCTGGCTACCCGTTCCATCAGCTTGCCACAGTAATAGCCAAACTGTTCCACGCTCATCTGCTGCCGCGCAGAGATGACGGGGAGATCTTCTGTCTGTTTCAATGTGATCGGATAACGATTCTGATAACGCATAATATTACCTGTCCTTTCAAATTCATCCAGATGTTCTTCCAGCTCATGCAGGATCAATCTGGATTCTTTTATTTTTTCTTTTAAAAGCTGTTTCTGCGCAGATAATTGAGTGATGCGTATCGCGGGATTTTGTGTGGACAGAAACTGTTGAATTTGGGACAGGGAAAATTCTCCAATACGCAACATAGTAATATCCACTCCTTTGATTGCGATTCGAATCGTTGTGTTTCGTGTACACTCTGCCCCTGGGTCAGAGTCAAGTGGTTTTGAAAAAATTTTTACGGATTTATTTCCCGGAAAATATTTTGTCGGATTCTTTGCTGGACAAAAATCTTTTTGACGAAAAAAATATTTCCCGGAAAATAATTTCTCGGGAAATATTCTGAAGTATCATTTATTGGTGAGCGGGGCGGCTTCTGTATCGGACGAACCGTAGACGAAAGCTTCGTATTCTTCGATGGACATAGGACGGGCAAACAGAAAACCCTGTACTTCTTCGCAGTCGGTCGATTGCAGGATCTCCAGCTGCTGGCTGCTTTCGACTCCCTCACAGACGACCCGATAGTTGAGCCCTTTGATGATGGAGATGACATGTCTCAGCAGGTAGGTGCCTCTATCACTGGACATGCATAAATCCAGAAAAGCGCGGTCGATTTTAATGGTATTGGCAGGAATATCAATGACCGTGTTGAGAACGGAATAACCGGAACCGAAATCATCCAGCGTGGTGCGGATATGAACCTGCTGCAATTTCTGAAACAACTGCCGTACCTGTTTGTAGTTGGTGGCTAGTGCTGTTTCAGTCAGCTCGATTTCGGTTAAAGCCGGGTCTATCTGATAGCGATTCAGAATGTCCAGATAGCGCTGTGCTGTGTTGTAGTTGCCAGCGTGCAGCGCAGAAGCGTTGATGGAAATGGGCACTTGTTTCCGCCCCAGCTTCTGATTTTTTGCCAGAAAAGCGACGACCTGTTCAAACACGTAAAAATCCAGTTCTACAATGCGGCCGTTCTGTTCATATAAAGGAATGAACGCATCTGGGGATAGTATGGTGCCGTCAGGACGGTGCCAGCGAACCAGCGCCTCAGCCCCTATGATTTCCTGATCGTTAATAGAAAGACGGGGCTGCAGGTATACCTGAAATTCATGTTGCTGAATGGCCAGGTCCAGTCCGTTGAGGATCTGGCTGCGCCGCAATTCCTGCAGCTCCAGTTCCCGATTGTAGATACATACATCATTGCTGGTGCTGTTCCACAATGTTTTGCGTGCGGTATTGGCGGCATCGATGGCAGCTGACGCCGTCAGACAGTCCGGCTCAATAAAATAGATGCCTGTGCGAATGTGGATCCGCATTGCCGGAAACTGGTGCGACTGCTGCTGAATAAAATCCTGATTGGTTGCCGTGATATCCAGGGCCATTTTCTGAACATCATCGCACGGTTTGAACATGATAAACTGATCGGCGAAAACGCGGGTAAAATATACTTCTTTTTCGTCCTGCAGCTTAGCCAGATGGTAATTGCAGAATTCTTTCAACAGCTGATCGCCCATGCTGTAGCCGTATTTCTGATTGAAATATTTAAAATTCTGTATATCGCTGTAGATAATGGCATGGGACTTAGCGTAGCCGCCCAGGATAAACCGCTCCACTTCCTCATGAAAACGGGAAAAGGTGATCAGCCCGGTCAGAGAATCGTATTCCGGCAGAGTAAAAGCATTCTGGTGCAATGCGTTGATGGCCTGACTTTTGGCCAGATGGGCAGAGATGATTTTTGTCAGCTCGCCCAGCTGGCTGCGGCTTGGCTTGGACCAGTAGCGTTTGGTATCGCACATGACATAAGAGATAGCGCCGGTATAGCGACCTTCGCAGTACATGGCTGCGTACAGCACCGTTTTGGCGTCACCCTGCATCAGCAGCTGCGTGGCCTCCGGCGAGTATAGGCCCATGTCATCATACTGCAGCACAGTGGTGCCGTATTCGTCATAGCTGTGAAACAGTGTGAGAAAGTCTTTCTTTGAAAAAGATGCCTTCACCGGCAGGGCTTCCGGCACCCGCGGTGATGTCCACTGGTACTGTCGCGCAGCACTGCTTTCGGCAATATCCGTCTGGATAATGGTGATGCGGTCCAGCTTGAAACGCAGGCCGATAATTTTTAGCAGAAGCAGAATGGCCGAGTCAAAACTGTTGGTGCGTTCAAAAATTTCAAAAGCGGTAGATATAATATCATTGTGCAGATAGCGTCCATCTATATCCTGTTCCTGCTGCGGAATTTCCGGCAATTTGTTAGAAAAACGCTGCAGATTATCGCAGAATTCATAACGATTGCGGCCTTTTTCTTTGGCGCGGTACAGAGCCCAGTCTGCATTTTCAAAAAGCTGATTGTAGGTGTAGCCCGATATGTTTTCGGGCAGAAAGCAGGCTCCAACGCTGCAGGTCATGGCATAATCGCAGCCGGGAAAGGTCAGTTTCGGCACTTCTTTGGTCAGCAGCATGGCTTTTTTCATTAGCGTGGTGTGCTGGATGTCTTTCAGCAGAATGACAAATTCATCGCCACCGGCGCGCATGATGATATCTTTATCCTGAAACAGTCCGGTTAAGAGCTGTGCCAGCTCGATCAATACCGTGTTTCCAAAGAGATGGCCATAGTGGTCGTTGACATTTTTAAAATAGTCGATATCAAGGATCAGCAACCCGCAGGCAGTATAGGGACTTTTGCAGGTAAGGTATTCGTTGATCAGCTCTTTGCCGGCCACCGGGTTGTAAAGACCGGTCAGTGGGTCCCGTCGGGCCTGGTCCTGCAGAAGTTCTTCCCGTTCTTTTTCTTCTGTAATATCTTTCATGGTACCCAGCAGGATGCTGTGATTCTCTTTATCCCGGCCGAGAAATACCGATTCCAGCAGCTTGCGCGAGATGGTGCCATCCCGGTTGTTCTGGCGAACCTCCAGGGACTCTGAGGTTTTGTGCTGCATAAAGTGCGCCACTTTTTCCCGGTCATCGGGATGTACCGGGGAGCGGTGAAACAGATAGTCCAGATAATCGGGAATGATCTGCGCGGCCTGCAGGGTATCGTCATAAAATGTGAGCTGATCTTTCTGAGGCTGATATTCAAATACAAAAATGCCTTTACTGTTTAACAGTAAGGCCAGGCCTTTTAGTCGTTTGATGTCAGTGAGAAACTTTTTATCGGAAACAAGTGCAGGTGTTTGTTTTTTGCGGCATTTTTTTCTGTTTGGCATGACTGCACATCCTTCTTATAAGTGCGAAATTGACTGGTGCATGGAGCACATCTCAAAATTAATGCTATTTATATCCAATGATTTATACAATATCAATATATCATAACCGCCTGCGCGGTTCAATGGTTGATTTCAAAGTAAAATGTAAAATGTTAATGTGGTTGACGCATCGTTTTTAATATTGTTTCACGTGAAACAAAAAAATCTGAGTCTAGATACGCATGTTGTGGTATAATAAAAAAAAGGAGTTGAGAGAGATGCGCCAGAAAGAAACAAAAAATGGGCTGGTAGCATTGACAGATCTGCAGGATGCCATCGAGTCGGAAATGCTGCAGGATCTGCTGCGGCAGGAACAGATTCCTGTTATGGTGCGCGGCGATGAAGGAAGCGGAGATTATCTGAAGATCTATATGGGCTATTCTATGTTTGGCGAGTCTCTTTATGTGCGTGCTGCCGATTATGAGCGGGCAAAAGAACTTTTGGCCGGTCTGCGGCACAACGGTGAGGCTGCTTTGCAGGAAGCGCAGCCGGAAGCTTTTGATGATGTAGAATATTTTGAACAGTATGAGGCAGAAAATACGCCTGCGGATCCGGTAAAGAATCGGAAATCAGCACAGCGGCTGCTGCTTGTTTTGACGCTGGCTGTGGCGGTTTATGCGGTGCTCTGGGGTGCAGGAGCTTTCTGAGAAAACAGAGGTGCGAATATGAAAATCATGACGCTGGTAGACAGTTTGACGGAACAGAAAGATTTGCAATGTAAGCATGGGCTGTGTTTGTATATTGAAACGGAACGGCATAAAATTTTATTTGATCTTGGCTCCGATGAGACCTTTCTGTATAATGCAAAGGCCTGTGGAATCGATATCAAAGCAGTGGACACGGTGATCATCTCGCACGGCCACAGTGATCATGGCGGCGGCCTTGGGGCTTTTCAGCAGGTAAACCGCACAGCAAAAATTTATATCCATCCGGAGGCGTTTATACCCCACTACAATAAAGTGGTGAAAATTCCCGTATTTTGTGGCCTGGATCCCAAATATAAAAATAATAAAGAGATCGTGTATACAGGGGATCGTTATATTATCGACCGCAATCTGATTTTATTTTCTAATGTAGAAGGCAATAAATGTGTGCCTTCTATTAATCATTCGCTACAGATGCAGGAGGGCCGCCATAAAGTGGCTGATAATTTTGCCCATGAACAGAATCTGATCATTCAGGAGGACGGCAAGGTGGTACTGATCGGCGGTTGCGCGCATCGGGGCGTCATCAATATTATCAAACAGGCCTTTTTCCTTACGGGCAAGCCTATAGATGCGGTGGTATCCGGGTTCCATCTGACCGATCCGGTATTGAAAAAAACAGAAAATGATGAATTTCTGGATAAGCTGGCGTATAATCTGAAAAAATATTCCTGCCAGTATTACACCTGCCATTGTACCGGCTGGGAACCTTATCTTTATTTAAAACAGCAGATGGGCGAGCAGCTCTATTATCTGCAGGCCGGCGAAACCGTTACCATATAATTTTTTAATGAGTTCAGCCTTTTATGGGGATAGTGAGGTGTAAATATAAAATTGCAACTGTTTCACGTGAAACAGTTGCAATTTTTTTATTGAGGGTGTTATCATAGGCTCAGAAAGAAATAAAGGGGATTGGGAGGCATATACTATGATGATTCGGATTTTGCAGCCGGAGGAATTGCCCATGGCGCTGGGATACGTTACACACCCATGGAATGGAATCGACCCAGATAAACGGCTCTGTATTTTTGTCTGTAACGGACAAAACAGTGTTGCGGCGAGTAATTGTTCGAAAATCATGTGAAACCTGTTAAAACGGAAAATACGGATTGTTAGAAAAATTTTAATACTTTTTATAAATTTCTATATTCAGCAATCACTTTTTCCTTTATAATAGAATCAAAACAGAAACCAGAGTAATTGTTTCACGTGAAACAATTACAAAAATGATTTTGAAACAGGATTCGTAAAAATGATGTCGGGCAGAGAATAGCCTGTTAAGGAGAGAAGGAGCATGGGAAAAACCATTGTAGTCGCCAATCAGAAAGGCGGCGTAGCCAAGACAACAACATCGGTAAATCTGGCCGCTTGTCTGGCCCATTACAAAAAAAAAGTGTTGCTCATTGATCTGGACCCGCAGGGCAATGCCAGCAGCGGGCTGGGGATCAATAAGAATGCGCTGGAACATTCCTCTTATGATGTGCTGGTGAATTTTGTACCCATTGATAAAATCACGGTGCCCATCAATAAAAAACTGTCGGTGCTGCCGGCCAAGGTGGAGCTGGCCGGTGCAGAGATGGAGCTGGTGGCGGCTATTTCCCGTGAAATGCGGCTGAAAAATGCGCTGGACGATGTGAAAGACAACTACGATTACATCATTATCGATACGCCGCCATCGCTGGGCCTGTTGACACTGAATGCCCTGACTGCGGCGGATACCTTTCTTGTGCCTATCCAGTGTGAATATTATGCGCTGGAAGGTCTGAGCCAGCTGCTGAGTACCATCAAACTGGTGCAGAAAAATCTCAATCCGGGCCTGCAGATGGAAGGCATTCTGCTGACCATGTATGATAACCGCACCAATCTGTCCAACCAGGTGGTGGCCGATGTGCAGGATAACTTTAAAGAAAAGGTGTTCAAAACCATTATTCCGCGCAATGTGCGGCTCAGTGAAGCACCCAGCTTTGGGCAGTCTATTATTGATTACGATGCAAAATCAAAAGGCGCCGAGACCTATCTGGCGCTGGCACGGGAGGTAATGAAGCATGGCTAAGACAAAAGGCGGACTGGGCCGCGGGCTGGGTGCTCTGCTGCCCGAATATGAAGAGATCGTAGAGACCCATAATGGCAAGGACGGCATTGTGGAGCTGGAGCTGGATATGATTTTCCCAAATCCGGACCAGCCCCGCAAAAGCTTTGATGAAGATAAACTGACCGATTTGGCTGAGTCCATTAAGGAACACGGCGTACTGCAGCCTATTATTGTAGCGCCACGTGGCGAAAAGTATATGATTATCGCCGGCGAACGGCGGTATCGCGCATCGGGCCGGGCCGGGCTGAAAACCATTCCGGCGCTGATCCGCGAGCTGGATGACGAAAAGATCATGGAGCTGGCTCTGATCGAAAATGTACAGCGGGATGATCTGACCCCTATTGAGGAGGCCCGGGCCTATGAGATTCTGCAGACCAAGTTTGGCTACACCCAGGAGCGGCTGGCAGAGCGCATGGGCAAAAGCCGCAGCGCCATCGCCAATATCACCCGTCTGCTGGCGCTGCCGGAAGATGTGCAGCAGATGGTGCAGGAGGGCAAACTGACCACCGGCCATGTGCGCCCTATGCTGAGTATCAACATTCCCGAATGGCAGAGCGCTTTTGCCCGCGAGGTCTATCAGGACAAGCTGTCAGTGCGTGAAGTGGAAAAAATGGTGAAGTCCGCCATGGATGAGGGCAAAGTGAGCTGGTCCGATGAGACCATTCTGTTTCAGAAAAAAGCCAAATATAAAAAACTGCCTGCCGAACTGCGCAATCTGCAGGATCAGCTGGCCGAGCGGCTGAGTACGAAGGTGAGTATCAAGAAAAATCGGGATGGCAGTGGGAAGCTGGTGCTGGAGTATTACAGTGAGGAGGATCTGGTGCGGATCTTTGATGCACTGAAGGGAGAATTTTATTAAGCATTTTCTGTGCCAGCTGATATAGTAGCGTAATAATTATTATTAAGATGATCCATCAAAAGAGACAGCTGGAATGTTTTAATATAAGATTTCGGCTGTCTCTTTATTTGCAGCTGTTTCACATGAAACAATTTGAATTCTGGATAGGTCATGTGGTGTGGCAGAAAGTTGCAATAGATGTGGTTACTAAGCTATAATGGTGAAAATGAGCAAAGGAGTGGGAGCTATGGGAGAGTTGCGACAGATTCCCGGCGTGGGAAAACAGACGGAGCAGGATCTGATAGCCATCGGTTATGCAACGATTGATTCTTTGCGGGGCGCGGACCCGGAAGCGATGTATGAGCAGGAATGTATCCGCCAGGGCAAAAAGGTGGACCGCTGTGTGCTGTATGTGTATCGCTGTGCGGTGTACTATGCCAACACAGCGCCGGAAGAGCGGGATCCGGCCTTGTTAAAGTGGTGGAACTGGAAAGATTAAAGAAGCTTTCAGAGAATTTTAAATGTTTCACGTGAAACATTCGAAAAAATTGAATCGAAGATACGGCGAGTAACACCAGGTCGTTTATCTGAATATGGATGAGGAAAACACATCAGCAAAGTCGGAACATAGTGGAAAGGGCACATAATAAATGTTTGGCTCCAACTTCTAAATTGCGGAGGTATATGAATATGCTTAGAAAAATAACAAGCAGTATTATGATTAAATTGTTGATATTTATATTATGCTTACCACTTCCCATAGTTATTGGAACCAATCTTTTTAGCAGTAATTCGTTGGATATATTTTCTGCTAATAACCCTTATATTTATTTGAGCTTTGGATTTTATGGTTGCTTATTAGCCTGCCTGCTATGGAAAAACAACTTATTGAAATTAATTGTGATTGTACTGAATATTATCCCTTGTTTCTTTTTATTCCTTGGTGCTTTGATGGGAGGAGCAGATTCGATACTGACATTATTATTAACGATGGTGATGCCATTTGTTCCATGGATAAAAATATTATAAAGCATGAAAGAAGTATATTATCAAACAAAAAGGCGAAGGATCATAACGATTCTTCGCCTTTTTGTTTGAGCCAATTTATTCTGCGTCGGTCAGAGAGATGACTTTGTAGCCGCCATCGATGACAACCTGTTTCATAGCTTCGTCGCTGGTGGTGCCGTCGGTGGTGATGTAGGCAGCTTTATCCTCCAGACTGACGGTGGCGGTAACGCCAGCCAGACCGTTCAGCGCTTTGGTAACGGCGTTCTGGCAATGGGGGCACATCATGCCTTCGATTTTCATTGTTTTCTTCATGGTAAGGTCTCCTTTTTGTGTTGTATTTGTAAATGTTTCACGTGAAACAGTTACATTTGATAACAAAGATGGTGCGTCGTCGGTCAGAGAGATGACTTTGTAGCCGCCATCGATGACAGCCTGTTTCATAGCTTCGTCGCTGGTGATGCCGTCGGTAATGATGTAGGCGGCTTTATCCTCCAGGCTGACGGTAGCGGTAACGCCAGCCAGACCATTCAGCGCTTTGGCGACTGCGTTCTGGCAATGGGCACACATCATGCCTTCGATGTGCATGGTCTTGTGCAGCGCCGCATGGTCTGATTGATCTGTAGCTGCCGATTCCGGGGCAGTGCCGCCAGCAGGCAGAATATGCGAAGTGATCTGCACGGCCGGGCTTTGACGCTGCACCGTTTCAGCGGATGCAGTCTGCGGCAGTGCCGGGCGGAAACGCCGCAACCGCAGGGCATTGGTGACCACAAAGAAGCTGCTGAAGCTCATGGCCGCTGCGCCAAACATAGGGCTTAAGAGCCAGCCGGTCCAGTGATAGAACACACCTGCGGCCAGCGGAATGCCCAGGCAGTTGTAGAAAAAGGCCCAGAACAGATTCTGCTTGATGTTGCGGATGACCGCTTTGCTCAGCTGAATGGCGGTGACCACATCCAACAGATCATTTTTCATCAGCACGATATCAGCGCTTTCCAAAGCAACGTCGGTACCGGCGCCGATGGCCAGGCCCACATCGGCCCGGGCCAGAGCCGGCGCATCGTTGATACCGTCGCCCACCATGGCCACTACCTTCCCCTGGCGCTGCAGCGCGGCGATCTGCTGCTCTTTATCCTGGGGCAGCACTTCAGCGATCACTTCATCCAGATCAAGCTGCTGCTGAATGGCTGCTGCGGTGCCAGCGTTGTCGCCGGTGAGCATAATCACCTGCAGGCCCATTTCTTTTAACTGGCGGATGGCCTGATGGCTGGTGGGTTTTACCACATCGGCGGCGGCGATGATGCCGATGACCTGGTTGTCGTCGGCAAAAATCAGCGGCGTTTTGCCAGCGCTGGCCAGCTGATCCAGCGTGTGGTCCCACTGTTCCAGCGGGATCTGTTTTTCGTCCATCAGGCGGCGATTGCCGGCATAGTAGTGTTTGCCGTCTATCTCGGACTGGATGCCTTTGCCTGGCAGGGAGAAAAACTGCTGTGATGCGGATGGGCTGATGTTCTGCTCTCTGGCGTAGGTCATAATGGCTTCAGCCAGTGGATGCTCACTGCTCTGCTCCAATGCGGCGGCGATGGCCACAAAGTCACTGGCATCGGCATAGATAGTCTGCACATCGGTGACCATCGGTTTGCCCTGGGTGATGGTGCCGGTTTTATCCAGCACCACTGCCTGAATGTGGTGGGCGGTCTCCAGCGCCTGCCCCGATTTGATCAGAATGCCGTGCTCAGCGCCTTTGCCGGTTCCCACCATGATGGCCACCGGTGTAGCCAGCCCCAGCGCACAGGGGCAGGAGATCACCAGCACGCAGATGGCACAGGACAGCGCAAATTCAAAGGCAGCGCCGCTGAGCAGCCAGACGATGGCGGTGATGAGCGCAATGCCGATGACCACCGGCACAAACACGCCGGCAATGCGGTCGGCCAGTTTGGCAATGGGCGCTTTGGTGGCCGAGGCATCCTCTACCAGACGGATGATCTGGGCGAAGGTGGTATCGTTGCCTACTTTGGATGCGGTGAAGCGGATGAATCCGCCCTTGTTGATGGTAGCGGC
>CAMFFG010000001.1 GCA_945949655.1 uncultured Peptococcaceae bacterium | reverse complement strand
CCACAAAGGCAGCTATGGGCATCTGCTGGCAGTGGGCGGTTCTATGGGAATGAGCGGTGCTATCACATTAACTGCACAGTCTGCGCTGCGGGCTGGTATCGGTCTTTTGACCTGTGCTGTGCCGGAGACGGTGCAGCTCCATGTAGCGGTGAATGTGCCGGAAGCTATGGTACAGCCTTTGCCTGGAGGCAATCAGTTCAGTGCGGAGAGTCTGGAACGATTGCAGGAGCTGTTGCGCAATAAAAAAGCGATTGTGGCAGGTCCCGGTATGGGCAGCGGCGAAGGAACCGGACTGGTGATACGGGAGATCCTGCAGTCCAGTCGTTGTGCTGTTGTCATTGATGCAGATGGTCTGAACGCAGCGGACGCCTGGATGGATCTGGTGGGCGAGGCCAAAGGCCCCGTTGTTCTGACGCCACACCCTGGCGAGATGGCGCGGCTGATTGGCCTGGAGACCAGCTATATTCAAAATAACCGTCTGGCAGTGGCCCAGGAGTTTGCCGAAAAACGCAAGGTGTGGCTGGTGCTGAAGGGTGCCAATACGATTATCGCTACACCCAATGGAAAACTTTATATGAATGTGACGGACAGTCCGGCGTTGGCGGTTGCTGGCAGCGGCGATGTGCTGGCCGGTATGATCGGTGCTTTTCTGGCACAAGGTATGCAGCCTGATGAGGCATGCTGCTGTGCCGTGTATCTGCACGGCCTGGCTGGACAGGAAGTAGCAGTGACCATTGGAGAAGTAAGTAGCAAAGCAGGAGACATTATTCATTCAATTTCAACAGTACTTACGAGGTGACCTGAAATGAGCGCATACCGCCCAACATGGCTGGAAATCAGCCCAGCTAATTTACAGTATAATTGTGAGACAGTTAAAAAAATAGTAGGAGATTCCGTAAAAGTTTGTGCGGTTGTGAAAGCAAATGGCTATGGACATGGTGTTATAGAAGTCAGCA
This sequence comes from uncultured Peptococcaceae bacterium, assembly GCA_945949655.1. GTDB lineage: Bacteria > Bacillota > Peptococcia > Peptococcales > Peptococcaceae > UBA7185. The sequence goes on along the minus strand of CAMFFG010000001.1, from coordinate 22,655 downwards.
AGGCCTGTCTGGCAGCAGGGGCCGATTTTCTGGCTGTGGCTATGATCAGTGAAGCCATGGAACTGCGGGAGGCAGGGTTTACCTGTCCGATTCTGATTCTAGGCTGGACCCCGGAAGAAGGGTATGAACAGGCTATTGCTAACGAAGTCCGGCTGGCACTCTTTAATGTGGAAGAGGCAGAAAAGCTGAACGCAAAAGCAAAAGCGATGGGGAAAAAAGCGTTGGTACACCTGAAGCTGGATACAGGGATGTCCCGTATTGGATTTCAGGCCGATGAAACCGGTTTAAGAACAGCAGAGGCTATATTGAATATGGAATTCATCACAGTAGAGGGTATTTTCAGTCATTTTTCTAAAGCAGATGAAGCTGATAAAACCTTTGCCCGCCAGCAGTTGGCTACATTCAAACAATTTAATGAACGGCTGCAACAACGGACAGGTGTGCGAATTCCGATTCAGCATATGGCAGCCAGTGCAGGCATTATTGATTTGCCGGAAGGCCATCTGGATATGGTGCGGCCTGGCATTATGCTTTATGGGTTCCAGCCCTCCGATGAAATGCAGTATATAGCCGATGTAAAACCAGCACTGTGCTGGAAAGCCCGGGTAGGTCGTGTACAGAAACTGCCAGCTGGCCGGTTGATCGGTTATAATGGAACCTTTGAACTGCAAAAGGAAACGATGGTTGCTACTGTACCTGTCGGTTATGCCGATGGCTATAATCGGCTGTTGAGTAATCGGGGCTATGTAATCTGCCGGGGCAAAAAGCTGCCTATCATAGGCAAAGTGTGTATGGATCAGTTTATGATAGATGTTTCACAATTGCCTGATTTGAAAGTGGGCGATGAAGTGATACTGTTGGGAGAAGATCAGGGCGTATCCATCACCGTAACAGAAATGGCGAATATGCTGAAAACTATTGAGCATGAAGTTGTGTGTGGTATTGCGCCGAGGGTACCGAAATTTTATATAAATTAATTGATAGAAAAAAGTTGTTTGAGACCGACAGCAAAATGGGAAAAATCCACTTGCCCATTTTGCTGTCGGAATAGATAGAAAAGAAATGTTGGAGAATCGTTATGATAAAAATAAAACGGGGAGACGTTTTTTTTGCGGAACTGGATCCGGTTATTGGTTCTGAGCAGGGTGGTGTACGTCCTGTACTGATCATACAGAACGATATCGGCAATCAGCACAGTCCAACTACCATTGTGGCGGCAATCACCGGACAAATGTGCAAAGCAAAACTGCCTACCCATGTAGATCTGGCCGGCAGGGAAAACGGCTTATCGAAAAATTCAGTGGTGTTGGTAGAACAGGTGCGCACCATTGATAAACAGCGACTGAAAGAACGCATCTGCACACTGGATAAAGCTATTATGGAACAGGTAGATCAGGCATTGCAGATCAGTCTGGGATTGCGTTCCCCATTCTGGCGAGAGGAGGAGGCAGGTAATGAACGAACAGAACGAATCAGAGAACGAGTTGCAGCAGGCCCAACTGAAGCGACTGGCAAAAGAAATCAACAGACCATTGGGGAAGGTCAGTAAAACCGTAGAATTGCTGGACGCTGGCAACACCATTCCTTTTATTGCCCGTTACCGGAAAGAAGTGACCGGTGAGATGGACGAAGTTGTATTGCGGGAACTGGCGGAACGGCTGCAGTATCTGCGCAATCTGGACCAGCGTAAGGCGGAAGTGCTAGCCAGCATTGCCGAGCAGGATAAATTAACGGCAGAGCTGGAGAAAAAAATTCAGGCAGCGGAACGGTTGCAGGAAGTAGAAGATCTGTATTTGCCGTACCGGCAGAAACGGCGAACTAGGGCCAGTGTAGCAAGGGAAAAAGGATTGGAACCGTTGGCTATGGCTATTCTGGAAGGAAGGTGCCATAAGCCAGTGCAGGAGATGGCAGCTCTATACATAGAAGAAACAGTAGGTATCAAAACAGCAGAAGAAGCATTACAGGGTGCCATGGATATTATAGCAGAGATTCTGTCGGAGGATGCTGCTTTGCGCCAGAAAACCCGCCAGATGGCCTGGAATAATGGAACATTGGTCACCAGACTGCGTAAAGGCGCGGAAGAGGCAGAAGAAAGTACAGTCACGCCTTATGAGATGTACTATGAATATGAGGAAGCAGTGCGTAAAATTCCGCCGCACCGCATTTTAGCCATCAACCGGGGTGAGAAAGAAGATGTGCTATCGGTCAAGCTGGAACAGCCGGATGAGCCTGTTTTGACGGCTATCTTACAAAGCTACAGCCAAAATAGACCGAAAGATGCTCAGGCTGTATTTGCGGAAGCAGCTCAGGACAGTTGGAAACGGCTGATTGCGCCTGCTATTGAGCGGGAAATTCGCCGGGAACTGACTGAGCAGGGGGAAGCACAGGCCATCAAAGTGTTTTCTGCCAATCTGCACAGCCTGTTGCTGCAGGCTCCTGTGAAAGGGCATACGGTACTGGGCGTGGACCCCGGCTATCGTACTGGTTGTAAGCTAGCTGTCGTAGATGAGACCGGCAAGGTTCTGGAGGTGGGGGTGATGTATCCTCATCCGCCACAGAAAAAATACAGCGAAGCGAAAGCCTTGATGCAGCAGATGATCGACCGCTGGCAGGTGGATATCATCGCCATCGGCAATGGTACCGCTTCAAGGGAGTCAGAAGCATTGGCCGCCGATGTGATTCGGCAGCGGCCTAAGGTGAAGTATATTATTGTTTCAGAGGCTGGCGCTTCGGTGTATTCTGCGTCGCCGCTGGCCAAAGAAGAATTTCCGGAATATGATCTGTCACTGCGCAGTGCGGTGTCTATTGCCCGCCGTCTGCAGGATCCGCTGGCGGAACTAGTAAAGATTGAGCCGAAAGCGGTGGGTGTGGGGCAGTATCAGCATGATGTTACGCCCAAAAAGCTGGATGAGGCCCTGGGCGCTGTGGTGGAAGACTGTGTAAATGGCGTAGGTGTGGAGATCAACACTGCTTCCAGTGCGCTGCTGCAGTATGTGGCAGGGCTGACCCGTTCCACTGCCGACGGTATTGTGAAATTCCGCAATGAAAATGGTAAGCTGACTAATCGTCGACAGCTGTTGAAAATACCGCGGCTGGGTCCAAAAGCCTATGAGCAGTGCGCCGGTTTTATCCGTATTGCTGGTGGCGATAATCCATTGGATAATACACCGGTGCATCCGGAATCCTATGGCGCAGCAGAAGCTTTGTTGCGGCAGCTTGGTTACAGCACACAAGATCTGACTGGTGATAAGCTGGCAGAGATTCGTGGGCGGCTGCAGCAGGTGCCGGTAAAACAGATGGCACAGCAGTTAGAAGTTGGTGAGCCTACCTTGCGGGATATTATTGCTGCATTGCAGAGGCCTGGCAGGGATCCGCGGGAGGAACTGGATCCGCCGCTACTGCGCAGTGATGTGCTTTCTATGGAGGACTTAAAACCAGGTATGGAACTGATGGGGACAGTGCGCAATGTGGTGGATTTTGGCGCCTTTGTGGACATTGGAGTAAAACAGGATGGTCTGATTCATATTTCCCAGTTCGGGGATAAATATATCAAACATCCTATGGAAGTAGTTTCTGTAGGGGATATCATTAAAGTCAGAGTGTTGGATGTGGATCTTCGCCGCAACCGCATTGCCCTGACAAGAAAGACAGGAGAAGAACAGAAATGATTGCGTTGATAAATGGAAAATTGTATACCATGGAACAGGGTGTGATAGAGCAGGGGGCTGTTCTGATGGATCATGGCAAAATTGCAGCGGTAGGCGCTGATGTGGAGATCCCTGCAGATGCTCAGATAATTGATGTGGCAGGCCGTATTGTGACACCTGGCTTTATAGATGCACATACTCATATGGGGATCGATGAAGAGATCAACCAGCCTATCGGTGATGACTGCAATGAGATGACAGAGCCCAACACAGCAGAACTGCGGGCTATGGATGCCATCAATTATCGTGATCTGGCCTTTCAGGATGCCGTACAGGCCGGTATTACAACTGTTATGGTGACACCAGGCAGTGCAAATGTGTTTGGCGGCCTGATTACTGTGATGAAAACTGCGGGCAAAACCTACAAAGATATGCTGATCAACGGTGAAGCTGGTTTAAAAATGGCTTTCGGGGAAAACCCAAAACGGGTCTACGGTGAAAAGGATAAGACACCTTCCACCCGGATGGCTACCATGGCCATTGCCCGGCAAGGCTTTTATGAGGCAAAGGAATATATCAGCAAGAATGATGATGACAAAGAGTTCAGCCTGCAGAGCGAGCACATTGCCAAAGCACTGACTGGTGGTATCCCGGTACGAGCCCATGCACATCGGGCAGATGATATTATGACAGCCATCCGTTTAAGGGACGAGTTTGATCTGGAACTGGTGATTGAGCACTGCACCGACGGACACCTGATCGTGGATGAACTGAAAGAGGCAGGCGTTCCAGTAACGGTTGGGCCAAGTCTGAGTAATCGGGCTAAAGTGGAAATGGAACATGTGACCTTCCGTACGCCAGGGATTCTTGCCAATGCTGGTATTGATGTGGCGCTGATTACTGACCATCCCTGCACGCCGATTCAGTATCTGCCGTTGTGCGCTGGTATCGCTGTGCGGGAAGGCATGAAAGAATACGATGCCTTTAAAGCGCTGACCATCACGCCAGCAAAGATTTTAAAAATTGATGATCGTGTTGGCAGTTTAAAAGCTGGTAAAGATGCTGATATTGTGGTATGGGATCACCATCCGCTGGAGATTATGGGACGACCAAATATGGTCTTTGTGAACGGTCAGCAGGTTGTATAGTATTTAAAATCTCATATAGGGACTAACATAGAACGACCTTGAAAAGTTGGAATCGGAAGCCAACTTTTTAAGGTCGTTTTTTATGAAAAAGAGGTTCATATAAAGATTTAAGCATGTGGCATCAAGTTTTTTGTTGATACGGGAGGACTATATAGAAAAAAATCTTATTCTAGTAATTAGCGATTCAGTGTATCATAAATGCAAACAATAAGTGAAAATAATAAATTGTTTTTACGAATCAGTTCAAAGGAGGATGTATTTGATGAAAGGTGAAGGTAGTGCAAAAAAATTAATTGTTTTAGGGATTGATGGCATGGATCCACGTTTAACAAAAAAATTCGTGGAAGAAGGTAAGATGCCAAATACAGAAAAATTCCTGAAAAAAGCTGCTTGTAGAGAAGACCTGGTACTGCTGGGTGCAATGCCGACCATTACGCCGCCAATGTGGACGACGTTAGCAACAGGAGCTTATCCGATGACACATGGTATTACCTGTTTCTGGCGTAATTATCCAGGCAGAATTGATGCAATCACGTATAATCTGGACAGCAGAAATTGTAAGGCAGAGCCGATCTGGAACTGTACGGCAGAAGCAGGGCTGAAAACATTGGTATTCCATTGGCCTGGTTCTGCTTGGCCACCAACCAGCGACAGCCCGAATCTGCATGTCGTAGACGGTACACAGCCATCGGCAGTGAATACCACACAGATGAGCAGAGAAAAGGAATATGTGGTGCATGCCAATGAAAAAATTACCGATACTGCATTCCGGGCAAAAGGAGCGTTAACTGGCCATATTCCTTGCGTGATCGATGATTTGGAACCGGAAAAAACTTATGTAGATATGCAAGCATTAACCTTTAGTACCGCAGCAAGTGTGAATGTGATTCTGGAAAAAATCGAAGGTGAAAGTGTACTGACAGACGCGCCCTATGATGTACAGCTGGCTGCTATCAAAGAAGCAAGCGGTTGGAAAAAAGATGTGCCAGCTGATGCAAAAGAATTTATTTTCTTACAAAGCAAAGGCTTGGTTCGCAGACCTTGTCTGGTTTTGAAAAATGATAAAGGTATCTATGATCATATTGAAATTTATAAAAATAAAAAGGAAAGCGAGCCTCTGGATACTTTATATGTTGGCATATATAAAGAACATTATGCAGATGAACTGGCAGTGGGAGATCATATAATTCCGTGCGTAAGAGATATGAAAATTCTGCAGATGGCTGAAGATGGAAGTGCAATTAAAATGTGGGTTGGTACAGCAATTGATCCTAGTCCACGCAATTGTGCGCTGTGGCATCCACAGCATCTGTATGCAGATGTGATTGAACATGTGGGTGCACCTTCCGCTGTTGCAATGTTAGGCGCTGGCGATGAACAGTTTATCAAAGAATGTACCGGTGGTGCTTGGGAACATAATATGCGCTGGCAGTCTGCAGCAATCAAGTATCTGATTAAACAGGAAAATTATGAAGCTGTATTCAGTCATTTTCATAATATTGATGCGCAGGCCCATGTGATTGCAAAACATCTGGGCAAAGGCCATAATGAAATTCCGGCAGAAAAATATTTTGAATATTATACAGCAGTTTACGAACAGGCCGACCGTTATATTGGTGAATTCTTACCGATGTTAGATGATGGTTGGACAATGATGATCGTTTCAGACCATGCCATTGTTTCGCCGGAACATGAAATCCCAATGCTGTCCGAATCTTCTGGCATCAATGTTCGTGTTATGCAGGAACTTGGATACACGGCAATCAAATATGATGCAGAAGGTAACGAACTGCATGAAATCGATTGGGAAAAAACCAAAGCAGTTGCTGTACGGTGCAATCATATTTATCTGAATCTGAAGGGCAGAGATCAGCATGCTCTGGCAGATGGCACCGTAATTGACGGTATCGTTGATCCGGCAGATCAATATGAGCTGGAAGAAGAAATTATCACTGCACTTTATGGTTATCATGATAAAACTACTGGCAAGCGTGTTGTAGCACTTGCTCTGCGCAATAAAGATGCTGCATTGCTGGGGTTAAGCGGAGCTGAATGTGGGGATATTATCTATTTCCTGTCAGAAGGCTACAATTTTGACCATGGCGATAGTTTATCTACAACATGCGGTCTGGAAGGAACTTCTGTTTCGCCTATTTTCATGGCAGCAGGTCCTGGCGTAAAAGAAAATTATCGGACCGATCGTGTCATCCGTGAAGTCGATGTGGCTCCGACTGCAGCATTACTTCTGGGTATCCGCATGCCTGAACAGTGTGAAGGCGCGCCTGCATATCAGATTCTAGAATAGAATAACAATTGGGGAAATCTGGCGAGAATGTACTTGGAGAAAAAAGGTATTCTCGCCGGATAAAAATAATCAGAAAGTGGGGAATATATGATGGATGCTGCTGTAAGCAAACGAAAAACTTCTTATTGGATTCATTTGTGTATTACGATTTTGTTCATGTTCGGATTCCGTTTCCTTTCTGCGCCAGAGCCTATTACGCCTTATGGGATGCAGATATTAGGTATTTTTATCGGGTTAGTGTGGGGCTGGTCCTTCTGCGATTTAGCCTGGCCCAGTGTTTTGGCAATGGTTGCATTGGGGATCAGTGATTATGGGATTACTTCTGCTGTATTTGAAGCATCCTTTGGACAAGCCAATCTGATTTTAATTATTTTGAGTTTTCTGATGTTTGCTCCGGTTACAGAAAGCGGCTTATCCAAATGGTTAGGCATGAAACTGCTCACTGTGAAAGCCGTAAAAGGGAAACCGTTATTTATGATCGGTATTATCTATTTTGGTACACTGATACTGAGTGTTTTTGTAAACGGGCTGGTTGTTGGTATTTTTATGATGCAGCTGTTTATTGGAATTTTCAAACAGTTAGGTTACCAGAAAGGTGACCGCTTTATTCCGATGTTTCTGGTTGGGATGTTTATTTGTACTGGTTTGGGGTCTATTCTGATTCCGTTTCGCTCTATGCCGCTGATGGTGTTCGGGGTCATCATGAAAGCGGGAATTCCTGTTAATAATAACGGTTATTTTATATTTGCAATTCTGGTATGTGTATTGTTAATTTTATCTTGGCTATTATTAATCAAACTGCTGAAATGTAATATCAGTCCACTAAAAGATGCTGACTTTACTGCTTTTGAAGAAGAACTGAAGACACCTCTGACAAAATATCAGAGTATGTTGTTAAAAATTATCGTTGCGTTCATCGGAGGCATTATTTTTGTTGGGGTACTGGGAAAAGCAGGAGAAAATCCATTCTTGAATACACTGAACAGCATCGGTGTATATGGCGTTATGGCACTGGCTGTTGTGATTATGTTACTGATTAATGTAGAAGGAAAACAGATGCTGAATCTAAAAACAGCAGCTGCTTCTGTCAACTGGGATTTTGTGTTCCTGTATGCGATGGCTATGCTGATGTCCAGCCTGATTACCGATCAGACAACTGGTATTTCTTCCTATGTAATTAAATTTATCACACCAATTATGGCAGGACTCGGAACTTTCTGGTTCTTAATGTTGTTAGGTATTGTAACACTGGTTTTGACCAATATTGGGAACAATATCGTTGTTATTTTCACGATGACTTCCGTTGTTGTGATGATGGTGACGCAAGGTCTGCCGATCAATGGGATGCTAGCCGCAACGATTGTATTATGGACCGGTTTGGTAACTGGGTACTTAACGCCAGCTGCTTCTGTTACTGCTGCCATGATTTTCGGCAGTGACATGACCACTACAAAAGGAGCGCTGTTGCAAGGTGTTATTGTAATGTGTTACTGGTTAGTTTCTATGGCGATTTTCATTATCCCGTTAGGTATGTTTTTCTTGCAGTAAATATAGTTGAGGCAGGTCTTATCGCTTTGATAGGACCTGTTTGTTTTTTGAAAGACAGTGTATAATGTGGGGGGGAGGGAATGCTATGCGGAAAGAACATATGACTTATTTGCGGGAAATATTGAAGATGGGTTCTATCACAGCGGCGGCCAATCATTTGAATATTACGCCACAGGCCTTAAGTTCAGCTATAAAAATATTGGAACAGGAATTAGAGTTTGATTTGTTAAAAAGAAGCAATCAGGGGGTAGAATTTACGCCCGAAGGCATTCGATTTATGACGATAGCCAGTAATTTTTTTGATGAATTGGATGAGCTCAAAGAAAATAAAGGCAAAGAGCAGGTGACAGTTCAGCTGAATATTACAAAAGAGTTTTCCAGTCATTTTGCCTTATCATTAATTAAAGGTATTTCGGAAGGAAACAGTAATATCCGGCTTGACCTGAATTTTGACAATGCAGAAGAATTAAAAAAGAAATTAAAAAGAAGAGAAATTGATTCTTTTATCACAATTACACCAAAATATAATGATGCCTATTTTCCGGACAATCGAGCAGAATACGAGAAGACAGGCTATCAGAGGATATATTGGGGTGAAATATCGAGATTATATTGCCTGGTGCCAAAATCAATGGCAATTTATAATCTGAAAAATATTTCAGTGAAAACTGCAGCCAAATATCCCGTCACTTTTTTGAGAACGAATTATGAGAATACAGCGTCGATACGATATATATTAAATGAAATAGCCAAATTTGAAGATGAGATTTTTGCCAGCAATATTATTGAACACAAAGCGGAGATATTATTGGGCAAACGGATCGGTTTTGATTTTATCAATAATTTATCAGAGTGGAACAGTTATACGGACATCATAAAAATGATACCATTAAAAGAGCGTATCGCATTATGTCTCTGTATCATAACACGAAACGGAGAAAATGATGAGCGGGTCGCAGAAATTCTGAATAATGGATCATTTATGTGAGCAAACAAGTACAAAAAGTGAATTTGGTAAATAGCAAAAATATCTCTGCAGATTATGTGAAAAACTATCATCTACAGAGATATTTTGATTTGTAAAATAAAATTATAATGCAGTTCCACTATAAAGAGATCGGAGTACATAGTTTATTTACCGCACGCCAGCAAATACTTATTTTTCTTCTTTGTCCGCCATCAGATCTTTATAATAAGAGTTAATATTGTAAAGAACAGCGCAGGGGTTATGACCGGTAACACGATCTTTGGATACCAGGGTGGTTACCAGAGCTTCTGAATATTTATAAAACAGACTGTCATGCCCTACGCACAGGCCAATGACTACGTTTAAATCGGTGTGGGCCTCGTTCAGCCTTTTTGCCTGCAGAATAGGATTGCACATATTTTTGCCGCTGTTTTCGCATTTGGCTTCAATACCGATCTGTGTTTTAGGCACAGCGCCAGCTTTACAGCAGATACCGAATACTTCAAACCCATTTTTACGCAGGATTTTGGCGAATATTTTGGCTTCGTCCAGCAGACCAAGACAGGTGGCGATGCCGATTCTTTTTGCGCCGATGCGCTTGGCAAATTCCACCGTTTCTTCCACACGGGTCATTTTACCGTAAAATTCTGATTCAACATTGGCAGCATTGATCATAATGCGATGGTTTTCTTCTTCCTCATAACAATTTAACGCTTCCTGCAATAGTTCCGGGTTCATGTTGCGTGTCAGGCAGAAGGCTGGATATTTTTCGACCTCGCCTTTCTTGCAGGCTTTTGCGGCACAATCGATACAGGATAATGTTTGTGATTGGTTTGTCATAAAGCTCCCTCTTTTCTGAAAATTCCATTTCGCTATATTCAGTATAGCATATTCCGGCAAAATGACAACGCAATAAATGGCAGAATTTTATGGGAATCATGGATGCTGACAGGAGAAAGAATCATGATAGGACTGGTAAAAAAAAAAACAGAGCACCTGACAGGCAGCACTTGCATATTAAGAAAGAAAACGTATTTGTGGGGAAAGAAAGCCTATGCTGACAAGAATGCTACGGCATATCTTTTTCGGAAACCCGCAGAATAGTTGCGAGGAGCTGGTGCAGATGCAAAAAATTTTTTTAGATTTGCAGGCAGGTGCGCAGAGCCGCAATCCGGTATTACGGGAATGGTTACAGGAAGATCAGGCCAAAGCTGATGCAAAATGGCTGCAGGGGTATGATCGGTTCTTGCTGCAGGCGGAAGATAAAATGGTGCTGTATGACTTGCTGGAGAGGGTTACGTTTCAGGAAAGCCTGTATTGGACCTTGCTGGAAGAGGGACATATTTATCGGCAGCTGCTGGGACCGGAGGATTATATACAGTTTCGACAGCAGGCACAACAACGAATGGAGAAAATGGAACCGCAGCTGCGCCGGATGATTCGGGAGGATTTAGAACAGATTCTGCCGGGCAGTGACTTTTTTAATGCTGACGGCTATCTGCGATTTTCGGCTAAAAAACTGAAACGGTTGCAGCGTCATCTATTGCAGGAAACTTATAAACGACTTGAAGAGGAACTGGAGCAGGAAGCGTTCATTGAATTGCTGCGTTTTTTCATTTCTGTGCAGCCTCCTTTACTGGAAGAGGTCCATCTGACCTTGTATCGCCGTGGCTTTACGCTGACCGATGAGTGGGGCAATGACCTGCGACAGATCTATCTGGAATCCCTCTTAGAGGAAGAAATTAAGGACGTCAGTGACAATGATCTGATCATGAGTATTCTGATTACATTATTGCCGCGTATTATTTATCTGGAAATTCAGGAGCCTCCGGAATCTGGTGCGTTTTTACTGCTGCTGCAGCGTGTTTTTGGTGAACAGATCATCTGGAAAAAGGCAGGAAGTAAATAAAAGAGGCGGATTCTCCGGCTGTTCTGCCCGGGAATCTGCTTCTTTGTTCTGTCTACTGATAGAGGCGATGAAAAGCGTATAAAAGCTGCTGTACATCCTGTATTGATTTCCCCAGCGGTGACAGGTATAATAAAGAGAGTTTTGCGTTAACTGTGTCGAGGAAAGAGAGAGGGAAATGTTGTGGAGTGGCTTGGGGATTTGTTTTATGTTTGTCCATTGTTGTTTATAGCTGGCGTTATTGATGCCATTGCCGGTGGCGGCGGTCTGATTGCGCTGCCTACCTATCTGATGACCGGCATGCCGGTACACATGGCCTACGGCTGCGGGAAACTGCAGTGCAGTCTGGGTAGCACCATGGCTGTGCTGCGATTCTGGAAAAATGATGTACTGGACGGGAAGTTTGCGGTGTTGACTGCTGTAGCCGCCATGGCTGCTTCGGCTGTCTGCACCCAGCTGGTATTGTATCTGGATGGTGAAATCGTGCGCCGTATTGTGCTGGTGATGCTGCCAGTGGCAGCCATATTGATTCTGATTCCCAAAAAGAAGGGGAAGGGCAAGATCATCCGTCAGGTGGTCAATCGTAAGAATATTCTGCTGGTGCTGGCAGCTGGTCTACTGCTGGGCACTTATGATGGCATGTTTGGGCCTGGCGGCGGCACCATCGCCATTATGATTTTTTCGCTGTTGTTGCACTATGATCTGCGGGTAGCTTCAGCCAACAGTAAGATGGTTATCATGGCATCTAATTATATGGCGCTGCTGGGTTATCTGGCAACAGGGAATATCGTGTATCAGATCGCTATTCCGGCTACGATCTGTAATATGCTGGGCAATTATGTTGGCGCGGGCCTTGCCATCAAAAATGGTGAAAAACTGATTCGTCCGCTGATGCTGGTGATCGTGGGTGTGCTGATTGTCAAAATTGTGCTCGGCTAGCTGTTGCTCAATCGCAGATAAATAAAAAAAGAAAAGCCTGTTTCCAATGATTTTGCAGAGTAATTTATACTGCAAAATCATTGGAAACAGGCTTTTGTGCATGATAAAAACAGGGATGCTGATCAAAAAAGCAGTATATACCAGCCGTCCAGAAACATCAGCAGATAGACGATTTTTTTTAGCGTATTGCCATCAATATGCCGGAAAATTTTGTTGCCAATCCAGAGTCCCAGCAAAATAGTGCCAATACAGAGCGCAGCGTATCGAAACAGCAATGGCGTGACCATGCCGCTCCCCATACGGCCAGCAAGATCGTAGAGCATATTGATAAAAAAGAACATCTGGGTGGTGCTCAAATAAGCTTCTTTGTCATCGGCGATGGCTAAAAAATAAAGCACTACCGGTGGGCCGCCCACACCGAACAAACCGCCCAGAATACCGCCTGCACCACAAAATAACAGTGCATTGTACAGAGTGGGGTGTATCTGGATTTTCTGCTGAAAAAAATACATATAGAGAGCCAGCACAATAAAAACAACTCCCAGCAGCTTGTGCCAGTAAGGGAAATCCATGGTATGATCCAGCAGACGAATGGAGCCTATTGTAAAAACAAAATTGATGAGCAGCGGAGCGGGCAGCCATTTCCAGACAATATGGTGCCGATACACAAACGCATTTACGGCCAGCATGATGATACACAGAATGGAGGATAAAGCCAGAAGATCCGTATAAGGCATAAAATATTGCATGATGGCCAGAAAAATAATAGCAAAAGCAAAACCACTGATCCCCTGCACGATCCCTGCGAGCAGCGTAGATAATAAAAGCATAATCAAAAATTCCGGCATGACCTCACATCCTTTTCCAAAATTTTGCGCTTAGTTTACTACCCGAGTAGAATTTTGTCAATAGCTGAAAACAGAAATTATTTATTGGTTGAGCATGTTCTTTCCGGCAAAAGTCAGGAAGAAGGCAGGATAAGACGGACATAAGCGATTTTAAAAAATTTTTTTTTGCAGGTAAGAAAAATGCTTAAAAGCATGGCCGTTTTGTTTTGCTTAAAACATAAAAACAAAGTATGAAAATTGCTGTCTGATATTTCCTCGTATCTGCGGATCTGTTTTGTGCCACAATAGAGTTCGAGGAGGTGAGTTGAACATGAAAACTCGCAATGAACAGCCATCTTTTAAACAGAAAGCAGACAGCAAAATGCAGAACAGAGCGGAAAACCGCGTGGATAACTGCAGCAGAAGTGCAAGAGGGGACATGAAGAATGACCAGAAAGGTAACATGCGCAGTGACGGCAGAGGCAATATGCGCAGCGATATGCGCGTAGATAACTGCACACAGGACAACCAGTAACTGGATTGCATAGAAGCAAAAAAACCGAACATAATAGAATTACAGAACTGAAAGGGGGTGAACGCGATGTCCAGAAGTTCTAACGAACCTGCAACACCAAATGCATCCAACTTCCTGAACAACTTCAAATACGAAGTTGCCAATGAATTAGGGATCAACAACTATCAGGCAGTTGACAAAGGTCAGTTAACCTCCCGCGAAAACGGTTATGTAGGCGGCTACATGGTGAAAAAAATGATCCAGTATGCTGAGCAGAACATGCCATCTTCCGGTTCTTCCATGACCATGGGTATGAGCAAATAGCCTCGGCCTGCCGAAATAGAACCGCATAGCGTAAAACAAAAGGAGCTACTGTGACTTCACTGTGACAGCAGCTCCTTGTTTTGTATATAATCGAATCCCCTTGACTTTTGTGATACAGGGTAGTACACTCAAATCAGGTAAATTTATAATATAGGAGGCAGTCACAATGTTAAATGAAAAAGTAAAAGATTTATTAAATGTACAGGTCAACAAAGAATTTTACTCGGCTTATCTGTATCTGGATTTCTCCAATTTTTATGAAGCAAAGGGTCTGGACGGGTTTGCCAACTGGTATAAGATTCAGGCGCAGGAAGAACGGGATCACGCCACGCTGTTCTATCAGTACCTGCACAATAATGGCGTTCAGGTAGTGCTGGAAGCTATCGATAAACCAGCAGTGCAGTTGGAAAATCTGATGGATGCTTTAAAAGCAGGACAGGCACCATGTAACCGGCCTGATTTATAATATTTATGCTGCTGCGCAGGAAGCAAAGGATTTCCGCACCACACAGTTTTTAGACTGGTTCGTCAAAGAACAGGGCGAAGAAGAAAAGAATGCCCAGGATCTGATCACCAAAATGGAAATGTTCGGTAACGACCCGAGAAGTCTGTACCTGCTCAATGAAGAACTGAAGACCCGCGTTTACGCAGCGCCGTCTCTAGTGCTGTAATCATCGGTAAGAATGTATTACATCCATACTGTGCAGAGCGAAAAACAATCAGAAAAACAACCATATGAAGAAATAAAAAGCAGACTGGTTTCAAAATATTCTAACCGTATTGTATATGCTGTAGTCTACTTTGTGGGAAAACAACAGTACTGTGCCCGAAAGTAGATTGCGGCAGGATTCGAATACAGGAAGATTGGAAAACATGGTCTGCTTTATTTTTTATGCGATTTTATAAAATCATGTGCAAAGTAAATCTCACACGCAGGACATCATCTCACCTTTTTTGGTGATTCTTACTTCCGTCAGACCGCCGCAGCCGGTAGCGATGATCTGCACATCGTTGCGTTGGGCCAGCGCAGAAACATCAAGCGGTGCAGATAGCTGGCTGCCGTCCAGCAGAATTAAAGTGCCATGCTGCACCTTGGCTAACTGGGACAGAATCTGCTGGGCAGTATCATCGGTCAGTTTGTGATAGGTTACCCGCTGGAATGCCTGCTGCAGTTTCTGCAGCACTTCCAGTTCGGGGTGCTGCGCCAGCATGCTTTCGTTCACTGGGATTGTTTCGTTTGTTTCATCATCCAATGATGTAAACAGCGTCATCTCGCCAAAAGCACGGCGCATCAGCATATTGCTGTCCTGATCGTACAGTTCTTCTTCATCAATGAGCAAAGCGCCATCCTGTGTGGTGCTTTTGGCAAACCACATATATTCGCTGTGAGCCGCCTGAAAGGTCATGCGGCTGATGGCATCGGCAAAGCCGTGCTGTGCCTGGTTGCGGCCAAAGGCTGGCAGTGCAGCGATGATATGTAACAGATGCACTGGCAGTTGGGTATCTTCGGAGACAAGAGTTACTTTCTGTGGAAAACAGATGCGTTTCCAGTTGGTAGCAGTTGGTTTTTCCCGATATTCAAGCTGGGTGAGAAACATAGCAAAAACATCCTTTCAAAGTAAAATAATAATAAATGACGGACAGAGCAGAGACTGCACCTGCTGAAAACATAAAAAATGCACCCTGCATTTACAAGGTGCGAAAAGATTAGTTGGCTCTCTGAACTTTACCGGAGCGCAGGCAACGGGTGCATACGTTCATTTTCTTTGGTGTACCGTTCACAACAACTCTTACTTTCTGAATGTTTGGCATCCATTTCTTTTTTGTTCTGATATGGGAATGGCTGACCTGCATACCTACATTGCCGCCTTTACCGCAGATTTCACATTTTCTAGACATCAGTGTACACCTCCTTCAAGGACCTAATCTATCTTCTTAATTCAGAAATCACTTGTACTATTGTAGCAGAAAGGTTTAATGATTGCAAGATAAATTTTTCAAAATTAAAGAAAATCCAGAGCGGAAATAAATCATATTTTTCGGTAAAGTGGTCAATATTTTTTGTAGGGGCAGGGCCAGTGTGGTATAATAGAAAACAAAACGATTGGGGGCGAGACTATGACAACAAGAGAGACCATTCTGGCAGCACTGCGGGCCACATCCTCCTATGTATCCGGGGAAGTGCTGAGCCAGAAGTGCGGGATTTCCCGAGCCGCTGTGTGGAAACAGATTCAGAAGCTGCAGGAGGCTGGCTATGAGATTGAGAGCCAGAAAGGGCAGGGCTACCGGCGGATCAATGGCGCCGATGTGCTGAACCGGGAGGAAATTGGCCGCAGTCTGCCAGAAGGCTGGTTTGTGCCGGAACGGGTATTTTGCCATGATGAACTGGACTCTACCAATTTAGAGGCAAGACGGCTGATTTTACAGGGCTGTGGTCAGGGCACGGTCATTGTGGCCGAATGTCAGACAGCCGGACGGGGACGGCTGGGAAGACATTGGGAATCACCCAAAGGGACAGGCATCTGGTTTTCTGTTATTCTGGAGCCAGGCGTCAGCCTGCAGCAGACCAGTCAGTATTCTTTTGTGACAGCTGTGGCGGTGGCAGAAGCCATTCGGCAGACCACCGGACTGCAGGCCGAGGTGAAATGGCCCAATGATGTGCTGATCGGCGGCAGAAAAGTGTGCGGTATCTTGCTGGAGCTGGTGGCAGAAATGGCCCAGGTGCAGCAGCTGATCGCCGGTATTGGTATCAATGCCAATCAGCAACTGGAGGATTTTCCGCCGGAGGTACAGGCTCGTGCTACCTCACTGGCTATGGAACAGGGGCATCCCGTGCGGCGGACAGAAATTTTGTGTGCAGTATTGCAGAAATTACAGGAGAACTGCCAGCTGCTGGAGAAAGATGGCTTTGATGCCATCCGCAGCAAATGGACGGCACTGTCCTGTGTGATCGGCAAAGAAATCCAGATTGTGCGGCAGGGCAACACCTTGCTGACCGGAAAAGCCATTGGACTGGATGCCGACGGTGCACTGCTGGTGCAGACGCCGCAGGGCGTGGAGTCTGTGCTGGCTGGTGATGTTTCTTTGCGGGCAGCCGACGGTAGTTACCGGCTGTTGTAGTAATCGGCAGGAGAAAACCGGAAAAGTTTGCAATGGGAAAATCAGAAATAATGCTGTTCAAATATACAGATTTGCTGTATAATTAATATTAAGATATTGAATAGATAAGGTGATGAAGTATATGGCAAATATGTTTATAAAACGGGAGGTCTGTCCGACCTGCAATGGAGAGAAAACCATCATCTGCTGCAGCTGCAGTGCCGATGAAGAGTGTCAGACACTGGTCTGTCCTTCCTGTCAGGGAAGAGGCGAGCAGGTAACTTATAATACACCGGCAATTCTGATGGCGGTCGGCGCAGTAGTTGCAGCCGTGGTGATCGCAGTGATTGCGTGCAATTTTGCTGCGTAGCTGCACGCTGTTAGGATCAATCAACAGACAGCATGGAAAGATCAGATGGGAGAGACCAGTATGAATCAGACATTAAAGTGGATTACCACAATGAAAAAAGAATGCCCCACCTGTACCGGCAGCGGAACCATCAGCTGTAAATGTAACGACAACAACGAAATTGCTTGTCCAAACTGCGGCGGGAAAGGTGTAGTGACCCGCAGGGCTACGACAACGCAAAAAAAGGAGATGCCCTGTGATCATCCCCAATGCCAGCAGGGAAAAGTATCCTGCGGTGTTTGCAATGGAACTGGCAGGACTGCGAAGGGAGAGCCTTGTCCCAGCTGCAAAGGGAAAGGTACGGTAACCTGTCCGGTATGTGGCGGCCTTGGCCGCATTCAGCGCAGCACACAGGAATCGTGGCTGGAACATGAAACCTGCCATATCTGCAATGGCCGCGGTATGGTGGACTGTTATCTCTGCCACGGCACCAAAGAACGGGTGTGTCCTACCTGTAAAGGTAAAGGCACCGTGTTGGATCAGGGCAAAATCGTGCTGCTTGTGGCTTTGGCCCTGCTGCTTTTGGCAGTGCCAGTGCTGTTTGTGGCTGTAGCTGGCATTACGCTGGGCGGATGTCTGTTTCTGCTGTGGAAGGAACAGCAGAGTCGCAAAGAGGAGCAGGCGATTTCTGACCAATCAGAGCCGACAGACGAGGATACCATATAAAAACAAAACACTGGCTGCCGCCGGAATGATTCCGTGCGGCAGTTTTACGTCTCTGTCGGCTGATCCGGCTTTATGTAAAGATAATGTTAACAAGCTGTCTGTTTTATTCCATGAAACAGGTAGCACAATATCCGGGACTGATATTCATAAAAAAATAATTGTGCGTATTATTTATCTTTTTATAGGAAAATAGTTGACCTAATTTGCTGATATGTGTAAAATAGAAACATGTAAATAGCGTAGATATATTTCATGCTTTTTGTATACAGGCAAAAATTCTGATAAACATGATTTTAAGAAAAGCTAAAAATCGAGAAGAGAGGCGCGTTATGGAAGACACAAAAATCAGAAAAGAGCTGAGTAAAATCGGCCTGCACAATCTGGGGGAAATCAAACATAATCTGTCCCCGGCATTACTGGTGGAAGAAGCATTCACAAACGGAGAAGGGGTATTAACCGATACTGGTGCATTCCGTGTGGTTACCGGTAAGTTTACCGGTCGTTCTCCGAAAGATCGTTTTATTGTAAAACGCAGAAGCATCGAAAAACAGATCGCCTGGGGCAAAGTCAATATGCCTATTGAGGCTGATGTGTTTGAACGGCTTTACGATAAAGTAATGGCTTATCTGGAAGGCAAAAATGTCTATGTATTCGATGGTCTGGCCGGCGCAGATGTGCAGTATCAGATGCAGACCCGCATCATCAACGAATATGCCCATCAGAACCTGTTTATGCATCAGCTGCTGGTGCGTCCAAGCAAAGAAAAGATCGGCTGCTATGTGCCCGATATTCATATGATTTGTGCGCCTGGTTTTAAATGTGATCCGGAGATCGACGGTGTAAATTCTGACGCTGCCATCATTCTGGATCTGGAAAAACGAATCATCCTGATCGTGGGTAGCAGCTATTGTGGCGAAATGAAAAAAGCCATCTTCTCTTCGATGAATTATTTCCTGCCACAGCGCAATGTACTGTCCATGCACTGCTCGGCCAACATGGATCCGGACAATGGCAGTGTGGCACTGTTCTTTGGTCTGTCCGGTACC
Source organism: uncultured Peptococcaceae bacterium (assembly GCA_945949655.1). GTDB lineage: Bacteria > Bacillota > Peptococcia > Peptococcales > Peptococcaceae > UBA7185. Next base: position 3,310 of record CAMFFG010000001.1, on the reverse strand, counting down.
GGTAAAACAACCCTGTCCGCCGATCCGGCCCGTATGCTCATCGGGGATGACGAACACGGCTGGTCCAACAGCGGTGTGTTCAACATCGAAGGCGGTTGTTATGCCAAAGCCATTCGCTTGAATCAGGAACAGGAACCGGAAATTTTCAATGCCATCAAATTTGGTTCTGTGGTAGAAAACGTGGAATTCTTCCCAGGCACCCGCAAGGTGGATTTCTATGACGGCACTTTAACAGAAAACACCCGTGCCGCTTATCCGGTAGAATATATTCCAAATGCACAGATCAATGGCCGCGGCGGCATTCCAAAAACTGTGATCTTCCTGACAGCAGATGCTTTCGGCGTGCTGCCACCGATCTCTAAGTTGAATACACTGCAGGCTATGTATCATCTGCTCAGTGGTTATACCAGCAAGCTGGCCGGGACAGAACGAGGCGTAACCGAACCACAGGCTACATTCTCCACCTGCTTTGGTGAACCGTTCCTGCCGCTGGATCCGATGGTATATGCCAAAATGCTGGCAGAAAAAATTGAAAAATACAATGTAAATGTATATCTGGTCAACACCGGCTGGGTTGGCGGGCCTTATGGCATTGGTAATCGTATTAAACTGTCCTACACCAGGGCGCTGGTGACTGCAGCGCTGAATGGCGAGCTGGAAAAAGTGGAATACGAGCAGCATCCAGTCTTTAAAGTGTTTATACCCAAAAGCTGCCCAGGTGTGGATGATGAGATCCTCAATCCAATGAACCTGTGGTTCGACAAAGATGCTTACATGAAACAGGCAAAAATGCTGGGCGGTAAATTTATCGAAAACTTCAAACGCTTTGAATCGGCGCCAAACTTCGTAGTGCAGGCTGGTCCTGTCATCGATTAGGCAACGATGTGCAATGAGATTGATTGCCTCCTGCTGCAGAATCACCGCAGTGGGAGGTTTTTTGTCTTTAGAACATCGTCTGCTTTTTGTTCTACTGATGTATATTGAGGGACTTGTCCGCTTATGGTATAATATAAAGAAAACGCAGGAGTGATTTTTTATGGTCCGGATTGATCAGAATCGTTGTGTGGGCTGCGGTTTATGCGCAGAGGATTGCATCGCGGCCAATATTATCATACAGAACAACAAAGCTGTGATACAGCGGCCTTGCCTGGAATGCGGCCACTGTGCGGCGGTTTGTCCGCAGCAGGCTGTCAGCCTGGAAGACTATGATATGGCCGATATGGAGCCTTTTTCTATTGCATTGGAGCCAGAAGAGCTGCTGCGCAGCATCAAATCGCGGCGCAGCATTCGTCGCTATCAGCCCCGCAAAATCGAAGCAGAAAAACTGCAGCGGCTGGTGCAGGCCGGGCGGTACACCGCCACCGCAAAAAATACGCAGAGCTGTCGATTTGTGTTGGTGCAGGAGCAGCTGGATACTTTTAAACATATGATCTGGCAGCAGGTGCAGAAAGCCGCCGAGACCGGTACTGTACCCGATGGTGTGCCGTCTTATATGGTGGAGCAGTACAAACGATTTGTGGCACTGCGGCAGAAGGAGCCGCCGGTAGATTATCTGTTCCGCAATGCACCGGCTGTGCTGTTTATCGCAGCCAACACACCGGTGGATGCAGCGTTGGCCGCGCAGAACATAGAGTTGATGGCCATAGCCCAGGGATTAGGTGCGCTGTATAACGGATTTTTAAACTGCACCATCGGGTTGGACCCAACGTTAAAACAGTGGCTGGGTCTGGAAGATAATGCATCTTATGTGTGCATGCTGCTGGGCTATCCAGACGTACACTATACCAGCACTGCGCCCCGCAAACCGGCCGATGTGGTGTGGCGGTAATGATGGGCAGAATGGTTTATCAGTCGTTTTTATCCTCAGAGAATGATTGCCAAGAATCAAAATAGCGTATAATATAGATACAGACAAAACATGGCCCGGCGCCGGAAAGCCGGGTGGGAAAGGAATCGATCACAGATGAGAATTACATTTGAGGATGTCTACCGGCTGCCGGAGGTGCGCACCTATATCGAACGAGCCGACGAATCGCTGCGGGTGATGGGCTACACCGAGCACAGCTTTGCCCATGTCAATAAGGTGGCCAACACGGCCCATGAGATCCTGCTGAAGCTGGGCTATCCGGAGCGGGAGGCAGAGTTGGCCCGCATCGCCGGATATTTGCACGATATCGGCAATATGATCAACCGGCAGGACCATGCCCAGAGCGGCGCTATCCTGGCGTTTCGCATTCTGGATAATATGCACGCCGATCCGGAGGATATTGCCACCATTATTACAGCCATCGGTAATCATGATGAGGGCTCAGCCTTTCCTGTCAATGCCGTGTCGGCAGCGTTGATTCTGGCCGATAAAGCTGATGTGCGTTCCAGCCGGGTGCGCAATTCGGATTTTTCCACTTTTGATATTCACGACCGGGTCAACTATTCGGTGAAAAAAGCGGAACTGAATATCGTAAAAGATGAACGCATTGAACTGCGTTTGCTGATCGATACGGAGATCTGCGCAGTGATGGATTACTTTGAAATTTTTATGAATCGCATGATCCTTTGCCGCAAAGCAGCAGAAAAACTGAATGTGCATTTTCGGCTGACCATCAACCAGCAGCAGATTTTGTAGCCTGTTGCAATATCGCCAATCTATTATGAAAGAACGATCATAAAAAACAATAAAGTGGATTTTTTCTCAGCCTTGCACAGCAGGGCTGTTTTTTGTTGCTGGCTTTTCTAAATGATATACCTGATGCAGAGCAGCAAAAACAAAATCAGCGATGAGCAGATCCTGCGCATCATGTGGGGGCTGACAACAGGAAATATTGGCAGTAAATAAAAAAGACGATCCATCTGCTCCACGGAGGAACAGGCGGATCGTCAGATAGCGCGAGTAAAACTGTGATTGGCTGGCGCTTTATTAACGTAAAAATATTTTTTGATTGTAATCAGTTAAAGATTAAAACAGCAGAAAACCTAATGGCAATCCGATACAAGTAATTGCCAGCAGAGCAACTACTGCAAAAATTGTACAGTATTTATAAGCATCTTTGGTGGAAATCCAGTCAGTGTTGCCAAAAATCATAGCAGCCTGTGCAGACGCACCTGGTGTCATGAAAGCACAGTTCGTTGTCATACAAAACAGCAGGCAGAACAGGTATGGATTAATTCCCATAGATACGCCGATGGAAGCCAGTGTTGGCATAAACACGATAACCAAGATCAGATTGTGTGCCAGCTGCGTTGCTACCCAGAAAATAGCCATGCAAACTAACATAAATGCAACAGGCGATAAGGACTGGAAAATTGGCATCAA